>JAUXDF010000339.1 GCA_030618505.1 Spongiibacteraceae bacterium
CTGGCCAACGCAAATCTAGCTCCTAGGCCTTTTCAAGGCCTTTAAGTCGCAAGATCAGCATTGGCCATGACCTCTTTGTTTAATTTCTGGATGGGCACTAGTTAGTGCCTATCCAAAAACCGGAAGTTTTCGAAAACTAAGTCCGCTCCTGGCCAACGCAAATCTAGCTCCTAGGTCTTTTCAAGGCCTTTAAGTCACAAGATTTGCGTTGGCCAGGATCTCTTTGTCTGATTTCTGGATGGGCACTAGTTAAGTAGTCCAGCTCTTGTTGAGAGTTAATGTTGACCAGTAACTCGGCATTAGATGAAAGGTCAATACAAACAGTGTCACAGAGGTCATACCATTTTTTTACCGTTTGCCCTCCAGAATCGAGATAGCTTTGTAGCTTTGCATGACATTTTTCCAGATTCCAAAGTGCAATCAGGTATTGCTCTCTGCTACCATCGTGGACGAGCGCTATTTCCGCATTATTGGCATTAATTGCCTGGTAAAGTAAGTCAACCAGGTTTTCCGGTAAGATAGGGCTGTCACAGGGAACAATCATGGCGTAGCGGGTGTTGCAGTGATCGATTGCGGCCTCAATGCCAGCCAGCGGCCCTTGAAACCCTTTTCTTTTATCTTCAATGACAGGAAACCCGAGCGAGCGATATTGCTCAATATTGCGGTTGCAGCTAATAATAGTCTGGGCTGTTTGCGGGGATAGTCGGTTGATAACATGCTGAATAAAACTTTCGCCCTGCCATACCACCAAGCCCTTGTCTTGATGATCAAAACGTCGACCTTGGCCTCCGGCGAGAATAATACTGGTAATGTCTTGGTTTTTCATAATGATTGAAGATTGTTTTACAATATCCCCTCTATAATTTAACGATAAGCGAATAATCGATACAGTGCACCATAACGATGCAGAAAAAACATGGCAAGCCACGGGTAAACTTTCTTCACTGCTACCGGACTATTGTTATCGTCCAGGGCAGCAGCAGTTTGCCGGATATTTCCAGCAACAAATAGCCTGTGGTGGCCATCTTGTTATTGAAGCACCTGCAGGAATAGGGAAAACCTATGCTTATTTGATCCCTATTCTAACCCAGACTCGTCGTGCAGTGATTGCTACGGCCAGTAAATTATTGCAGGACCAACTCTATTATAAAGATTTGCCTTTGTTAATGGCCGCTTTTAGCCCTGATAAGCGGGCAGTGTTATTAAAGGGGCGCAGTAACTATTTATGCCCTTTACATGCCGAGAGCAACTTGAAAAATATGCGCTCGCTGAGTAAGGAGCGACAGCATATTATCCTTAGTATATTGTCTCGCTGGCGTAGCAGCAGCAGCGGAGAATTATCTCGATTATTGCCTGCTGAGAAGCTGCTAGAAGTGCAGCCTCTGGTAATATCAAGTAGTGATGAGTGCCAAAATCAACACTGCAAATACTTTAAGCAATGTCCTTTTTTATTACAAAGGGAGCAAGCCAGAAACGCTGATATTGTTATTACCAATCAGCATGTTTTGATTGCCGAATTGCAAAAAAGAGAGAAGCAAAAAAGAGAGTTACATAGGAGAGAGGAACAAGCGGGTAATGCTCTGCTTGGGCTTGAGGATATTCTAGTTGTTGATGAGGCGCATCGCTTGTTGTCCTATGCCGAGCAGGAGTTGTCCGAATCCTGGAGCAGTTTTTTATGCAAACAGCTGCTGGATGAACTGGAAACGAACTTTTTGAATACACTTGCAGATCACCGTGGTTTTCGCAGTGCCTACCAGCAAGCCCGGCGTTTGATGAATCAATTGATACAGCTCTCTAGTCCCAGGCTTAGTGTTGCTAACATCAGTGAGGAGCAAGAGGGTTCTGCTCTCAATAAACTTAATTTAATCGCCAGGCAGCTTGGGCGAATGCAATATGCGATGGACTTACAGCGCGGTAGAGATCAGCGCTTGCCGGAATTTCTGCAGCGTTTTAGTCGTCTAAATCGAGCTTTAAATTATTGGTTGGCGCTAAAGCAGGGCGGAGATTGTGGTAGTCAACAGCTGATGGGTTTGGAGCGACGTGGTAGGCATCTTCGCTTGCAGTTGGCTCCCATCCAGCCGGATCGTTTAATAAAACAATATTTACACTCACAGTATTGTTTGCTGCTAACGTCGGCAACTTTAACAAGGCGAGATGAAGAAAGCTGTGCGGAAAGAGATTTTGTTGCCGATAAGGCTGCCTATCACCGCATTGACTCTCCCTTTGATTATCAACAGCAATCGTTATTACTGAAATTATCCGTCAGCGCCTTGCCTGACGATGAGAGCTATCATGTTGATTTGCTCGAGCAGCTACTGCCTCTCATTACGCTGCCGGGTAAAAAGTTTCTGTTTTTAGTCACCAGTTACAGAGCCCTGGATAATCTTGTTAGCCTGATCGGTCAAAAAAGCTGTTGTGAATTATTTTTACCCCACAAAAGCGATAAGATGCAGGTGATCAGAGACTTCCAGTCTGCCGCAGGTGGTGTATTATTGGCGACCGCCAGTTTTTGGGAGGGGGTTGATCTGGCCGATTGTGGTATTTCGGGTATTATCGTTGACCGTTTGCCCTTTGAAGCGCCCAATCAAGCACTAATGCGGGCAAAAGAGCGATACTATCGAGATCAGGGTCGTAATTTTTTTACCGAGTACCAGTTGCCCCGCGCCTGCCAGCGTTTGTCTCAGGCCTGCGGTCGTCTAATTCGTAAAGAGTCGGATCGTGGTGTTTTTGTGGTGGCGGATCCCAGGCTTTACACTAAGTGGTACGGTGGCGTTTTTCTTGAAAACCTGCCGCCGATGGTTATTGAGAGAGACATTGAGAAGGTGAAAGCGTTTTTAGAAAAACATGAGTAAATTAATTGCACTTGAAGCCTCCAGCGATGCTTGTTCGGTAGCTCTACTGATTGATGAGAAGATTCACGCCTTGCATGAGTTGACACCGCGATCGCATGCCCAGCGATTACTGCCAATGATTCAGCAGTTACTGCTTGAGTATTCTTTGTCTCTGCGTGAACTTGATGCGATTGCCTTTGGTTGTGGCCCCGGTTCATTTACCGGTTTGCGCATCGCGGCGGGAGTCACCCAGGGTTTGGCCTTTGGCTCAGGCCTGCCTGTTATAGCCGTTTCCAGTCTTGAGATGCTGGTTGCAGCGGCGCATCGAAAAGGCGAGGAGAATGCTCTGCTAGTGCCGGTTGTTGATGCCAGAATGGATGAGGTTTATTGTTCTGCATATCGCTTGAAAAGCGGCCATTATAGTGCCGTTAGCGAAGAGTTCGTCTGTAAACCCGATGCCCTGCCTTTTATTGATGAAATAAAAAAGGCTGAGAAACTTGTTTTGCTAGGCAGTGGTGCGGCTTTGCTAGTCGCTGCGCTTGAGGTAGATGGGATTAGTGTTTCTCAGGTGGATAAAGAGCTTGTACCCCACGCTCAGGATCTAGCCAGCATTGCCCTGCAAAAATTACTGACCGGCGAGACGCTGTCGGCGGAGCAGGCGATTCCGGTTTATTTGCGTGGCGCTTCTGCCTGGAAAAAAAGTGAACAACAAAAAAATTAAGCCAATTAGCAGGTAGTCTGTGGAACTGTTTCAAATATTAATTTTAGCTTTTGTTCAAGGGCTAACGGAATTTTTGCCGATATCGAGCTCTGCTCATCTAATTCTGCCCAGCGAAATATTGGGCTGGCAGGATCAGGGGCTGGCTTTTGATGTTGCTACGCATTTTGGTACTTTATTAGCTGTTTTATGGTATTTCCGTCATGATATCCGCCCTCTGCTTAGAGATTGGCTGAAGTCTATTCAATTAAGGGCTCAAACCGGTGATAGTCCTCTGGCATGGGGGGTTCTGATTGGTAGTATACCTGCTGGAGTCGCGGGTTTATTATTAAACGGCTGGGTCGAACATCTTCGCAGTCCTCTCATTATTGCGACCACAACAATTATTTTTGGTCTGTTGTTATGGTATGCCGATGCTTCATTACAAAAAAAGATCCAGCATAATATTGAGCCTAAGGATGAACA
>JAUXDF010000329.1 GCA_030618505.1 Spongiibacteraceae bacterium
AATGTCCCGTTTTGATCATACAAAATACCGCCCATTTGCCCCCATTAAAATGCAGTCGCGCCAATGGCCAGAACAGGTCATCAGCAAAGCACCGCAGTGGTGTAGCGTGGATCTTCGCGATGGCAATCAGGCATTGATCAATCCAATGAGCGTTGCCCAGAAACTCGACTTCTTTCAGCTGCTGCTTGATATCGGCTTTAAGGAGATCGAAGTGGGCTTTCCTGCCGCCTCCCAACCCGATTACGAATTCGTCCGCCGCTTGATCGAAGAGCAGAGAATTCCCGATGATGTCACTATTCAAGTACTGACCCAGGCTCGCGAGGCATTGATTAACAAGACCTTTGAAGCATTAAAGGGTGTCAAGCAAGCCGTCGTGCATCTGTACAACTCCACCTCGCGTGTTCAACGCGAGCAGGTTTTCAAGCTGGATAAGCAGGGAATTGTCGACATCGCCGTTAAGGGTGCAACGATGATACAACAGTGCGCAGCCCAGCACCCCGCGACCGAGTGGAGGTTTCAGTATTCCCCGGAGAGTTTTACCGGCACTGAACTCGATTTTGCCGTTGAGGTTTGCGATGCGGTGAATGCCGTGTGGCAGCCCTGCGAGGAAAAGCCGGTCATTATCAACCTGCCAGCAACAGTTGAGATGTCAACTGCCAACATCTACGCCGATCAGGTCGAATGGTTTTGCCAGCATGTTGCCAAACGTCAGTCGCTAATTATCAGCATCCACACCCATAACGATCGAGGCTGCGCTGTTGCCGCATCGGAGCTGGCTTTGCTAGCGGGAGCCGATCGGATAGAAGGCACCTTATTTGGCAATGGTGAGCGCACCGGTAATCTGGATATTGTCACTTTGGCGATGAATCTTTATAGTCAGGGAATTGACCCCGAGCTGGATTTCTCCTTTATGGACAGAATCATCTCGGAAGCCAAAAGCTATACCAAGCTGCCGATTCATCCCAGACACCCCTATGTCGGTGAGTTGGTCTATACCGCCTTTTCGGGTAGTCATCAAGACGCCATCAAAAAATGTCTGGCCAACTACCAAGCCGGGGACAGCTGGGATGCCGCCTATCTGCCCATCGACCCCACCGACCTGAACAGAACCTACCAAGAGGTGATTCGCGTTAACAGCCAGTCCGGCAAGGGAGGTGTGGCGTATATTCTTGAGAGCGATTATGGCCTGGTGCTACCTCGCTGGTTGCAAGTTGAATTCAGTCAGACGATACAAAACCTGGCAGAGCAAAGCGGCAGAGAGATAAGCCCAGAGGAAATCTGGCAGCAATTTAACCAGCATTACCTGAAAAAAGAGCAGCAATACTCCCTGAAAGAGTACAGCGTCAATCGTGAGGCTCAGCAGGATCAGGTTTTTGCTACGCTAGTAAACTCCACAGGAGAAATGACGATCCAGGGAAGCAGTGACGGAGCCTTAAACTCCCTTATTCAGGCGCTAAGCTTGCAGTTTCACCTGCAACTGGATGTTATCGACTATAGTGAGCACTCACTTTCCGAGGGCGCTGACTCCCAGGCCATAAGCTACATCAAGCTGAACTGTGCGGGACAAAACTATAGCGGTGTCGCGATTCATAAGGATCTGCTGGCGGCCTCATTTAACGCTCTGCTGTGCGCATTAAATGATTGCCTGCTAAAAAATACTCATGTGGCAGCTTAAGCAAATCATTACGAATTGAAACCGAGCCTCGTACACCCCTATACAGACTTTTTTGGTGCGCGGGGCTCACCCTACAAGCACGCTTCAGCCCCAGCCAACAATTACCTTCCACCCCTGATAATGCCCGCTCAATATGTGATCAAGCACAGTCTTGATCCGTGAGCCGGCAAGCAGAGTTTGCTCTTTTTTTCAGGATGCTATAAAAAGAGAACTGTGCATTTGTCGAAAGCGGCCATCACGACTATAAATTGATCTAGTTTTTACGAATTTAAGCCTAATCCGAATCACGTGTATCTCCATAAGTATTGAGGTGTTGTCATGTCGAGTGAGAAACTCAGCATTACGAAAGAAATGTTAAACCGCTTTTTCCCCTTAAATCTGATCGAAGAACAATTCCATGATCAGTTAAAACAAAACGCCTTTATCAGCACCGTCAAGGCAGGTGATATCATCACCAAAAAAACCTCAAACGATAATACCCTGCACCACTACCTTATCAGCGGTGCGGCTGAAGTCAGACTCTCCTTTGACAACCGTTTTCAGTTTCAAAGTGATGACGAGCGGTGCCAGTTTCCACTGGAGGACAATATTGAACAAAAAGGTACCATACGCGCTATCGAAGACGCCAAACTACTGGTGCTCAACATCGAAATTATCGACCAGTTAAAAGCCTGGAGCCAAAGCTACGACTACGAGATTGTTCACCTGCATAACATCAGAGACATCAACAATGAGACACTTATTGATGACAGCAGCGATGGCGACTGGAGCAACCTGTTTATTCAATCACCGCTCGCCTCCAACCTCTCTGTCAGCGACCTGCATAAACTCTTTACCCGCCTGGAAACACGAGAAGTAAAAAAAGGTGAGGAGATTGTCCAGCAAAATACCGACGGAGATTATTTTTATATTATCCAAAGCGGCAGCGCCGAGGTAAAAACCGATCTCCATGGAGCCTACAAAGGAAGGTCCTTTGAGCTGGGTCTGGGTGATTATTTTGGCGATGAAGCACTGGTAGCAGACTCCATGCGCAACGCCTCCGTGGTCATGAGCAGTGATGGCACCCTGGGCATTCTCGACCGCGAAGCCTTTAGTATTATTGTTAAGGAAGTGGTCGTAAAAACCAAAAATGAGTCTTCTATCGAGGGGCTTCTGGCAGACCAGCATCACTATATCGACGTGCGCTTACCCATCGAATTCAAAAACGAGCATCACGGCAAAAGTGAAAACATCCCCATCAGCCACCTTCGCAAACAACTGGAGGGTTTTGATTACAGCAAGGTGTATTTTATTACCCCCGAAGGTGGGCGGCGCAGCGAACTGGCCACCTACCTGCTGCGCCAGGCAGGATTTGAAGCCTATTGCATGGTTGGCACTTAAGACCCCTACTACTCAAACGAACTAACGGGCACCGGCAAAGATGCCCGTATTATCATACCTGACTGGCTGCCAGCGCCTGCTCAACATCAGCAAGAATGTCATCCACATGCTCAATACCAATCGATAAGCGCACCATATCCTCAGTCACCCCGGCAGAAGCAGCCTCTTCAGCACTAAGCTGACGATGGGTAGTTGAGGCAGGGTGGCAGGCCAGCGATTTAGCATCACCGATATTAACCAATCGTAAAATCAACTGCAGCGCATCAATAAACTTACCGCCTGCCTCACTGCCGCCCTTAATACCAAAACTGAGTATCCCCGACGCTTTGCCAGCGGTAATTTTTTCACACACTGAGCGGTACTCACTATCAGACAGAGCGGCATAATTCACCCATTCGATCGCTGCATGGTTTTTCAGGTAGTTAGCCACCTTCAGCGCATTATCACAATGACGCTCCATACGCAGACTCAAGGTTTCCAAACCCTGCATTAACAAAAAAGCACTGTGGGGCGAAAGCGCCGCGCCGGTATTACGCAGCGGCACCACTCGACAGCGACCAATAAATGCCGCAGCTCCCAGAGCCTCGGTATAGACCACACCATGATAAGAGGGGTCAGGCTCATTGAGCATGGGGAAACGATCCTTGTTGGCCGCCCAATCAAACTGACCAGAATCAACAATAATGCCGCCAATGGTCGTACCGTGGCCGCCAATATATTTAGTCAGCGAATGAACAACAATATCAGCACCATGCTCGAATGGACGACACAGACAGGGCGTAGCAACCGTATTATCAACAATCAGCGGCACCCCATGACGATGTGCCAGCTCGGACAGTTTTTGCAGATCAACCACATTGCCCGCCGGATTGCCAATCGACTCACAAAAAACCGCTGCGGTTTTATCATCAATCAGCGCCTCCATTCGTTCCAATGCCCAGAACAGATTGACCGCCGTCGGACGGGATTTACGCAACCGCTGCATGCCGTCCCCGATTCCCCGCTTCCAGCCCTCTCCCGCTGCCGCATAGGCCTGACGGGCCGCCAATACCACTCCATAGGCCGCGGTAAAGTCGGAGGCCAAGCGGTCTTA
>JAUXDF010000282.1 GCA_030618505.1 Spongiibacteraceae bacterium
GGTACTTCTGTCGGTTTTGGCCCAGGTTCACTGCCGCACAGGCAGCTTAGAAAGCACAGGTCAATGGAATGCTTCCCTTGCGTTCGTTCACTGCCGCACAGGCAGCTTAGAAAAACTCAGGGTCGTTATATTTTTCCATAATGGCGTTCACTGCCGCACAGGCAGTTTAGAAAAGCAATGGGTAAGGTGATAGTCATTATCTCGGGTTAAGCACGCCAATAAAACAATTATTAGTCAACAAGATGAGTTTTGCATTGTCATTTTCGGCATACCAAATCACCCTCGTTGCAGAACCATAATACCATCGCATTAAACACAATTTAGGACGGAGAGCAGACCGCTGATTGATGAAAACATAATTCACTCCGCCATCTCATGTACAATCAGTCCTTCTCGATTGAATTAATTACAGCTCCCTTTTCTCTTGAAGCTCGCATTAAGATACTGATAGCAACATATCAGGGTTTTTAATGGCGACCTTGCACAGCACAATCGCACTACCCGCTGGCGGGAAACGGCCTTGCTCCCAGTCACGCACGGTCGCCACCGGCGTATTGATTAGTGCGGCAAACTTGGGCTGCGACATTTTTAGCACCTTGCGCGCCTCACGCAATAGCAGCTGCTCAGAGGTATATTTACGGGCGAATTTACCCGCCTTCATTTCGGCCAACGATTCGCGCAAGCCCTCTATTGGCTCGCCCGCATCATCTTCAATAGCTTTGGCTGTTTTATTAATATCCATTTTAACGCACCTCTTTAATTTCATTAGGAGCCATATCTTCTCTTTCAGTTTTTTTGTATATGGCAACAAGACACAACAAATTCGCATCTACATTGAAATAGATAACCCGAACACCACCACGCTTACCCGTACCGCCAAGAGACCAACGAACCTTTCTGGCATCACCTGCTGTTGGATTTTTAGCGATATTAAGCTATAAACGTGAGGCGCTCATCTTCCGGCCAAATCTTGTCTGCTTGTTTTTTAAAGGTTTCGGTCTCCAGAACTGTTTTCATATCTCTAGTTATACGGGACTCCCGTATAATATCAAGCGAGATTAGACTTCGCTTATTTGCTGCTTAAAAATTCGCTGAGAGTCGATTTTTCTGTACGTAACATTCGCTATACTAAAGCCGAAATCCAGCCTGATAAGGCTGAAATCTTTCGAAGCAAACTGGCAGATAGACCGCTATATGAAAAACTTTACACTACATGTGTTTTTCACAACCGACAGCTAAGGGCGAATCAATGCCATTAACTTAACAACGATAAGCACCTTGTAGCCTGGATTGAGCTTGCGAAATCCGGGAATTAATCCAGCAACCCCCTTGATTTCGCAAGCTCAATCACGGCTACGGGCCTAAGAATATCCTTAAGTTAATGACATTGAAGGGCGAATTGCAGTCAAAACAACCAGGGTGGGTTCGCGAAGTAGCAGGTCTCAATAGCAGCCATCCAAAACCTCCAAATCTTGCAGGCTCGGCAGACCGCAAAGGGCACTTTGCAGGCATACAATTACCCGATTCTTTTTATGGGCCTCTAGCTAATTTACAACTCTGCCACGGGCGGCAAGCGCGGAGGCAGAGACTTCTCCAGGCCCTATAGACTTCAGCAGCAGATAAAAAAGGTACTCTCGAGACAATGCCGCTACACGGGTCTATGAGGCGCAAGTTTTCTACAGGCTTGAAATAGGTAGGGGGGGTAGGTGTGACAGGTCGGACATTTTACAAAGTTGTCCGGTAGAAGATTAGTGCATTCTAAGTTGATTTTGTGGGTATATCTGTGGGTGAAACCTAAGCAGGAAATTTAATTATCTTAAATAACAACTGCTTAGGTGTCATATATGGCGGAGAAGCAGGGATTCGAACCCTGGGAGGACTTTCACCCTCGCCGGTTTTCAAGACCGGTACATTCAACCACTCTGTCACCTCTCCAGTAACGGGCTGGGATTATACAAGGCTTCTTTTGTTAGGCAAGTATCAATTGAGTTAAAGGCTTAACTTTATTGAATTTAATCCCAATATCGAGTTGATTTGATCAGCTCGCAAACAATAAGCCGGGTTGGCCCCGGCTCAGTATTTTAAGATGCCGGTGTATCTCCTTCTGGCTCGACATCTTTGCTGGCTGGTTCGGTATTTGTCACCTCATTTGCCGCATCTGCAGTTTTTCCCGATCCGCGTGGGTCATTGGCAGAGCGTGGTGGTTTTGGTCGCGTTGGGCGAGGGAGCTCAACGGGAGGTTTTTCCACTACCGCGACGCTGACGGTTTCGATAGCTGTATCAGTGACCGGTTTGGGGGTGGCCCGCGGGTCATTTGATGCCCGGGCAGAGGTTTTTTGAGCCGGTGCGGAAGTTTCAGTGCTCGCTGCTGCCTGCTCTGGCTCGCTGGGCTTGGTTTCAGGAGTTACAGCTTCAGGTGCTACAGTTTCAGAAGCCACGGTTTCAGTAGTTGCCGCTGCAACTATCGGTGTGGGCTGGCTTGGTGCTGGTGCAGCCTGTTGCGAAGCTGCTTGTGAGCTTGCTTCGACAGCTGCTGTGTTCGCTTTGACAGGGGGCGGCGTACTTACTTCGGGTGCTTCCTGTTTAGCTGGTGCTGTCGCAGTTTGTTGCTTACCTGTTTCATCTGTCTTATTTATGGCCGCTTCGCTGGGCTCTTTCCTTTCGTTTTTGGCTGCGCGGGGTGGCCGTTTTCTCTCCGCCGGTTGCTGCTTTTGCTGTGTTGCAGGCTGATCGGATTTCACGCTTGCGGTGCTTTCTTGCTGGCGCTGCTCATCTTTCACTTCGGTGGCAGCTACATTACCGTCTTTGTCACCTTCTTTGCTGCCACGGCGCCTCTGGCTGGGGGCGCGGGTTTTTCTGTTTTGGGGTCGCTTTTGCGGTCTGTCGGCGTTTTTGTCGCCTTGATCATCAGGTCGCTGAGTTTTGGCCGTTGGTTTTTGCTCAGTGGCTTCATTTTTGCGAGGCTTTTGATTGTCTTTTCGCTGTTCCTGGTTTTGACCCTGGTTGCGGTTTTGACCTTGACCTTGACCTTGACCTTGACGGTTTCTCTGTCCACCACCGCGTCTGGATCGGTTACCCTGGCCTTGGCCTTGAGGGCGGCGATTGGAGCGATTGTTGCTCTGCGGCTTGGTTTGAGGCTTGGGTTTTTCCTCTTCCTTTGCTTCTTCAGTGGTGCCACCAAACAAGCTGCTAAAAATACGCAATATTAATCCGGGCTCTTTTGTTGCAGTAGCAGGAGTTTCAGTAGCTGTTGCTGGCGGTTGTGGTGGCCTTACGGATTGGACGGCGGCCTGGGGTGGCTTTATCGTTTCACCGGGCTTGTCGATGACATATTGATTGTCCGGCGTTTCCAGCTCTACCTTATAACTGGCTTCTTTGAGTTTTGATAGCTCGTCGTCGTCACGCAGTCGCTGCACAGTAAAGTGCGGTGTTTCCATGTTGGGATCAGGAATAACCAGTATGCGAGTGCTATGTCGGATTTCAATTTCAGCAATGGCTACGCGCTGTTCATTGAGCAGGTAGGTCGCGACATCCATCGGTACCATTGTCCTGATCTCGGCGCTGCGATGTTTGTTTGCTTCTTCCTGGAGCAGGCGCAAGATGGACAGTGACAGGGATTTAACGTCACGAATGGTGCCTTGGCCACTACAGCGTGGGCAGACGATAGCGCTGGTTTCCCCCAGCGATGGTCGCAGGCGCTGGCGGGACATTTCCAGCAAGCCAAAGCGTGAGATACGGCCAACCTGAACGCGGGCACGATCCATCTGCAGGGCGTCACGAACGCGGTTTTCAACTTCGCGCTGGTTACGTGAGTTGGTCATGTCGATAAAATCAATCACAACCAATCCGCCCATATCACGCAGGCGTAATTGCCGTGCGATTTCATCAGCGGCTTCAAGGTTGGTTTGCAATGCGGTTTCTTCGATATTGCCACCCTTGGTGGCGCGGGCAGAGTTGATATCGATGGATATCATCGCCTCGGTTGGATCGATTACGATCGAGCCACCAGCAGGTAGCTGAACTTCGCGTTGAAAGGCCGTTTCGATCTGGCTTTCTATCTGGTAGCGATTAAATAGTGGAACGGGGTCGTTGTATAACTTTATCTTGTCCTCGTAATTGGGCATTACCTGGCGGATAAAGCTAACGGCTTCGTCGTATGCATCTTTTGTGTCAATCAGGACTTCGCCGATGTCCTGGCGTAGATAGTCTCTAATCGTACGGATAATGACGTTACTTTCCTGGTATATCAGAAAAGGGGATGCTTTTTCTGCTGAGGCTGTTTGAATAGCGCTCCAGAGGTGCAGGAGATAGTTTAAGTCCCATTGTAGTTCTTCTTTGCTACGCCCAACGCCTGCGGTGCGTACGATAACACCCATACCATTAGGGATTTCGATTTTGCTCAGCGCGTCTCTTAGCTCGTCTCTTTCTTCGCCTTCTATACGACGTGAGATCCCACCAGCGCGCGGATTATTGGGCATCAACACCATGTAACGGCCAGCCAGACTGATAAAGGTGGAGATGGCAGCGCCTTTGTTGCCGCGCTCTTCTTTGTCGACTTGAATGACGACTTCAGTGCCTTCTTTGACGACCTCCTTGATTTTCATGCGCCCTGACATATCGCCAGGCTTGCGATAAAAATATTCGCGGGAGATTTCTTTCAGGGGGAGGAAGCCATGTCTGTTGGAGCCAAAATCAACAAATGCTGCTTCGAGGCTGGGTTCTACGCGGGTGATTTT
>JAUXDF010000243.1 GCA_030618505.1 Spongiibacteraceae bacterium
CTGAACTTGATCAGATTGAACCGCAAATTAGCGAACGCACCGCCGCACTGCAGGATGCCAAAGAAAGCTTTATCGCCCAACGCCAACAACTGGGCATTCAACAAGCTCAACGGGAAAAATCACTGAGTCGTATCGAAGATACTATTCGCGGTAAAGATGAAAAACTCAAAAGTCTCGAAAAGGATAGCAAGGAGTTGCAACAACTCTTAAATGCAGTTGAAGAAACCATTGCCAATCTCAATATTCCCAGTGATTACCGCCCCTTTAAATCCTTAAAGGGAAAAATGAGTTGGCCCGCTAAAGGCCGACTTAAAAACCGTTTTGGTCGCAGTCGCGGCGGCGGGTTGCGCTGGCAAGGCATCATGATTCGAGGCAATGAGGGCAGCGCGGTAAAATCAATCCATCATGGCCGTGTGGTTTTCTCAGACTGGTTTCGAGGCAAGGGACTACTAATGATTATTGATCACGGCGACGGTTTTATGAGCCTCTATGCCCACAACCAAAGCCTGCTCAGAGAAACCGGCGACTGGGTCAACGCCGGCGAAACAGTTGCCACGCTTGGCAATAGTGGAGGCTTACAACAGGCAAATCTGTACTTTGAAATCCGCCACAAAGGAAAGCCTACCGACCCTCGCAAATGGTGCCGCCGCAAGGGTTAGCGATCAAAAACCGTACTCAGTATGCACGAAAGACACAAAATATCTTTTCCTGCCCCAATTCACGCTACAATATGTACAGCCTTACAAACAAATTCACGCATTGCCACCCTGACATAGAGGTGGGGAGCCCATTATGAAAGCAGATCACCCTCATTGCCGCTCTCGCGTACGCGCAGCAGCTTTCGCTATTTTAGCGGTAATGAGCAGCGCGACATGGAGCGTAGACCAACAGCCAACAGAGCAACTGCCGCTTAAAGATCTACGCCTTTTTGCCGAAGTATTCCATCAGATTCGCGCCAGCTATGTCGAGGAGGTGGATGACCGCACCCTGCTTGAAAACGCCATAAAAGGCATGCTGGCTGGTCTCGACCCCCATTCAACCTATCTCGACAAGAAGTCCTTTACCGACTTAAGAGTCAGCACCAGCGGTGAGTTTGGCGGCCTGGGTATAGAGGTGGGAATGGAAGATGGTTTTGTCAAAGTCATCTCCCCCATTGACGATACCCCCGCACAAAGAGCCGGCATTGAGGCAGGCGACCTGATTATTAAACTGGACTCAAAACCCGTAAAAGGCATGACCCTGGGTGAAGCAGTCAAGATCATGCGCGGCAAATTGGGCAGCAAAATCGAACTAACGATTGTTCGCGAGGGCGTTAACCAGCCCTTTGATATCACCATCATCCGCGACATTATTCGTGTTGTTAGCGTACGAAGTAAAACACTGGAAGATGGCTTTGGTTATATCCGTATTGCCCAATTTCAAGTGAATACCGGTAAAGATGTCAGCAAAGCGATAGAGACATTAAATCAGAAAAATTCTCCTTTGAAAGGCCTGATCCTTGACCTTCGTAATAATCCCGGTGGTGTTCTGCAATCCAGCGTTGAGGTGGCAGATCTCTTTTTAAATGATGGCATGGTGGTTTACACCGAAGGGCGCCTGCCCCAAAGTCAGAGTAAATTTCACGCAAGTACTATCACTGAAGGCGGCGACACTCCCCTTGTTGTATTAATAAACGGCGGTTCAGCCTCGGCATCGGAAATTGTTGCCGGCGCCCTGCAGGATCATAAAAGGGCCATCATTATGGGCACTGACAGTTTTGGTAAAGGCTCAGTGCAGACCGTGCTACCACTGAATGATGACCGCGCTATCAAGCTGACTACTGCCCTATACTATACTCCCAATGGTCGCTCTATCCAGGCGCTGGGCATTAAACCCGACATTATTGTCGAGCGTGCCAAAATAACCAAAATCGATGCCAGAAAGGGGCTACGCGAGGCAGATTTGAGTAGACACCTGGATAATGCCAACGGCAAAAAAGACCAGAAAAAGCCAAAAGACTTGACCAAGGATGAAAACCCGGAAATTCCTGACAACCAGATTTACGAGGCACTCAATCTGCTAAAAGGCATTCATATCCTGAGCCTGAAACAGCAAAGCCCAGTGCAGCCAGCATCTCAACAACCAACACAACAACAGCTCTAATAAGCCAGCCTGTGTTGAGCTTGAACATATGTTGAGTTTGAAAATAATATCCCTGACACCCCGGCGATGCTCACTAATTCAGTTGAGCACCCTGATCACTCTGCTACTGTGCAGCTCGCTGGGCGATGCCAGATCCTTATATCGTTACAAGGCACCTCCAGACATCTATGAGCCTGACCTGCCCAGGGTGGTATTGATTATTGATGACATGGGCAACAGCCCTGAACTTGGCCAACGAGCCGTTCAACTGCCCGGCAATATCACCTATGCCTTTTTACCCTTCACACCAGCGGCCACCTCGCTGGCAGAAGCTGCCCATGCCAGGGGCAAAGAAGTCATGTTACACGCACCAATGAGCAGCCTTGAGCACAATCGGCTTGGCCCCGGCGCCTTGACCAAGGAAATGGATAAGCATGCCTTGCAGCTCATGCTTAGAAACTCTATCAAGGCCATCCCACACATCAAAGGGATTAATAATCATATGGGCAGTGAGCTGACTCCCATGTCCAAGCCTATGCGCTGGGTAATGGAGGAGCTACGCCAGCACCGCTTGTTTTTTGTGGACAGCAAAACCAACCCGCGATCCATCGCCTACCGTTCTGCTCAAAACGCCCATATCCCCAGCATTCAGCGGGATGTATTTCTCGACCACGACCCAAGCCCCGCCGCGATTGAAGCCGCCTTTAAGCAAGCCGTTGCGATTGCCCATAACAAAGGCATCGCCGTTGCGATTGGTCACCCCTACCCAACCACTCTCGGCTATCTTGAGCAAGCTTTAAAGAATATGAAACAGTGGCAGGTAGAGCTGGTATTTGTCTCAGATGTTGTGCCCAGGATACATAAACAGACGGCGTTAAATTCTAAACGAGGCTTGCCGGCACCTTCACCTTTGCATCAGACAAACTAGCGCCCACCCATAAACCTAGAAAAAATGTAGCTGTTCAGCAGTGTCACAAAACTCGCCATTCCGGCAGTCTTTTGGCTGGAGTCCAGTTTGCAGGACTCTGGATCCCCGATAAAATACTTCGGGGATGACGAAAATGGTGGGTTCAGAGTGTTTATATCATTACCCTAGACTACTAGTGTCCATCCAGAAATTAGACAAAAAGGTCCTGGCCAACGCCAATCTTGCGACTTAAAGGCCTTGAAAAGGCCTAGGAGCTAGATTGGCGTTGGCCAGGAGCGGACTTAATTTTTGAAAACTTCCGGTTTCTGGTTAGGCACTAGCTAGTTACAAAAAACTTAACAAAAAATCACCACAAAGACGCTGGGACTATTGGTTATTTTTTAGTAAGTGCTATACTGAAAAGTGTGCATATAACAACCGACTATTACTTATTGGCATAAAGAAACTCGGACAACTATGACTTATTGGAATAAGAGGGGCTGAAATGGCAGATAATCGAGCAGGCGAGATTGGCACTATTCCAGGGCGATCATCACGCTTTTTAAATCGCAGGGCTGTGTGGTTTTTTCAAACCCGTGAAGGTGCTGAAATTGGTCCCTTTAGCGATCAAGCAGAGGCTTCTCGAGGACTAGATGACTTTTTGGACTTTTTAGCACTGGCTGACCCAAAGACTCTGTCTTCCTTTTACCGTTCTTTAAACGAAGTAGCCGCCTCGCAAATGGCAAGCTAAGCCTTGGCCTAAGCTTAATAATAGAAAGATAGGCCTTAATAATTAATCCAGTCTGACTTCAACTCCTCGCTCAGCCATATAACGCTTCGCCTCAAGAATGCTGTACTCCCCAAAGTGAAAGATACTCGCCGCCAGCACCGCATCCGCCAGACCATCAACCACACCGTCAACCAGATGCTGTAAATTACCCACCCCACCTGAAGCAATCACCGGCACGGATACCAGCTCACTAATAGCGCTGGTTAATTTCAAATCAAAGCCATCTTTAGTCCCATCACGATCCATGCTGGTCAAGAGGATTTCACCAGCGCCATAATTCACCATCCGCTCTGCCCACTCCAGCGCATCAATACCGGTTGGTTTGCGCCCTCCATGGGTAAAAATTTCCCAGCGATCCGAATCCCCTTCCGCATTAACTCTTTTGGCATCTATCGCCACCACAATACACTGGGAGCCAAAACGATCGGCGGCCTGCTGGACGAAATCAGGACGATGAATAGCAGCGGTATTGATACCCACCTT
Organism: Spongiibacteraceae bacterium; assembly: GCA_030618505.1. Lineage (GTDB taxonomy): Bacteria > Pseudomonadota > Gammaproteobacteria > Pseudomonadales > PIVM01 > JAUXDF01. The sequence goes on from JAUXDF010000243.1 coordinate 4,302, forward strand.
GTCCGCACCGGCATTAAGCATGCGACGAATATCTTCCACCTCTCGAATACCACCGCCAACAGTCAGTGGAATAAACACCTCGCTGGCAATTTTTTCAACGATATGTACGGTGGTCTCACGCCCTTCATGACTGGCGGTAATATCCAAAAAGGTAATCTCATCGGCGCCCTGCTCGTTATAGCGTTTGGCGACCTCTACCGGATCACCGGCATCGCGGATATCAACAAATTGCACGCCCTTCACCACCCGGCCAGCGTCAACATCAAGACAGGGAATAATACGTTTTGCCAAGCCCATTTTTTTACCCCTATGCCTTTGCTTCAGCCTGATCACAATATTGTTGCGCCTGAACGAGATCCAAAGTGCCATCGTAAATGGCTCGCCCGGTAATAGCGCCCAAAATACCTTGGCCGGCAACGGCCTGCAGACGTTCAATATCTGCCATATTAGTAATACCACCGGAGGCAATTACCGGTATGCTCGACGCCTTGGCCATCGCCAAAGTCTCTTCAACGTTCACACCCTGCATCATGCCGTCTCGATCAATGTCGGTGTATACAATCGCCTCAACACCATCGTTTTCAAAGCGGCGAGCCAGATCTGCGGCTTTTATTTGCGAAACATCGGCCCAACCATCAGTAGCTACCATGCCCTTTTTAGCATCCAGGCCAACGATCACGCTGCCGGGGAACTGCTTGCAGGCCTCGGTAACAAATTCCGGCTCTTTAACTGCCTTGGTGCCAATGATCACGTAATTCACTCCAGCTTTCACATAGGCCTCAATAGTCTCCAGGGTGCGAATACCGCCACCAATCTGAATAGGCAGATCCGGATAACGCTTAGCTATAGCGGTGACCACCTCACCATTGACCGGCTCACCAGCAAAGGCACCGTTGAGATCAACCAGGTGCAAACGACGCGCGCCCGCATCGACCCAGCGAGCAGCCATAGCAACCGGGTCATCTGAAAATACCGTGGAGTCTTCCATACGCCCCTGACGCAGGCGAACACATTTGCCATCTTTCAGATCAATAGCGGGAAT
>JAUXDF010000374.1 GCA_030618505.1 Spongiibacteraceae bacterium
CTTATTCCTATTCCCCACCACCCAAACCAACTCTGATCTCGACCGGCTTCTAATCCAAAAACAACTCACTCCGGTATTTTTACTAGCGGTTTTCCTCAGCAACTTCTTCACCGCCAACAAACCCTCCTGGGTAATCACCGTCTGCCAAGTGTTATCGCCAATACGGTTGGCAAAGGCATCAAGCACTCTGCGGGTTTTGTTGAGCGCCTTTTTCTCGCACTGAGATACAAAGGTTACCATCATAAAGCGTCACCTTCTGACGTATTAATTTGCAAGCTCCATTTTTTTGTACTATTTGTTAAAGACATAAAAACAGGCATATAATGATGCATAGATTGATGCCTTAATGGATACCTTACGGAGAGGGCCTTACCAATGCGCACCACATTAAATATTGATGACGCGTTATATAAACAAGCCGTTGAATTAACGGGGATCTCCGAGAAAACAGCTCTTCTGCGCGAGGGTTTAAAGGCTTTGATCGAGCGAGAAAGCGCCCAGCGGCTCGCTCGCCTAGGTGGCTCTGAACCAGCGTTGGAAGCCATTCCTCGACGACAATCCGAAGCCAGGCCGCAATAATGGTACTGATTGACACCTCTGTATGGATTGATCATTTGCGATCCAGCAATGCCGGCCTCGTTACCTTGCTGGAGAAAAGCCAGGTACTGGTTCATCCCATGGTGATCGGGGAGCTGGCCTGTGGAAATTTGCAAAATCGTCATAAAATCATCGCTCTCCTACAAAATTTGCCCCATGCCGTTGAAGCGTCTCACGATGAGGCGATTCACTGCCTTGAGCAAAATGAACTAATGGGCAAGGGCATTGGCTGGATTGATGTTCACCTGCTGGCAGCGGTGCGCCTGAGCCCTAATGCATTTTTATGGACAAAATACAGGCGCTTACTGTCTGCAGCCAAAGCACTAAAATGTCATTGGCATTTAGAAAGTTAATGACATGAGTACAAATAACCTCCTGCCTTAGCCTCACTCGCTGAGCTCCCAATCTGTTTTCAACGCCACATCCTTTACTTGATCAAACATAAAATCCAGCGCCTTATGCTGAGTAAATGCCTGCAAACATTGCTGGCGAAACTCTTGCTCGGTAGCGTTCTCTTTGGCGCAGATAAAAGCCCAGGGAAGCACCAAGGTATCTTTAATCAAATCGGCTACATCAAAGACCAATGCGCCACGGCGGGTTTTGCCATGCATTACTGCAAAACCGTGAGGTATGCCCAGCACCCACAGCGTAGTCGCGGCCAGGCCATAGGCGAGGTAATTTCCGTGGTTTAAAAAGGCGTTGGCTTTATCGGATATAAGATCAAGAGATTCACGTTCGCGCACGAAATCGCCATGTTTAGTACGATTGGCCGCCATTTTGTACAGCTGCTTGGTGAGCTGGGCTTCGGCCTGTAATAGTTCGCCGACTTTACTGGCATGTTCAATTTTTGCACTAACGTTCGCCAAAGCACGTATCAGCTCCTCGTCATCGTTGTTGAAACCTTCCACTTGCAGATCTCGGTCTTTTGACCATATTTTTTGCATATATTCTATGCGGGCAAACTGGAATTGTTTGGCAGCTTGCAGGCGTTTTTCATCATCAAACCAGAATTGCATCCAGCCTTGCATATATTCTGTGGGACGGTATTCACTTTGCGGGGTCATCCATTCGATTTCGTTGCCCATCAATAAAGGGGTTCCCCCACCCCCGCAAAACCCGACCAGTACGCCGGCTGATGCCAGCATGCGCATGGCGGCTTGGGTAACGGATGTTCCAGTGCCTAATAGGACAACAGTGGTGTTGGCGATGGGGATATTCCAGTACTGGTTTTCATTTTTGGCTTCGGTGAGGTAGAGGACTCGACCGTCCTTTTGCATTAGACGGCATTTTTCGAGGTAATAGATGTTCGCTCGTTTGGAGTGCAGGATTGCTTTTAGATCCGTTAATTGCTCCATTTTCCCCAACTTTATTGTTATTCGCTTTTTATCTGTGACACAAGCTAACAGCATTTAACCTGCAAAAACAATAAGGTTTTGCCTCTTTGGCGACTGACTTGCGCTCACTCAAGAAACCGATAATAAATGACCGGAAGGAAAGGCGCTCACTAAAGGTATAATCACATCGTAAAACATGCCGAGGATCAGCAGGGCATCATCGCGCAGAGCATGGATACGAGGCCGTTCAAGCCAAGCCTGGATTGCAGCTCATTTAGCGGCTATTTGATCCCCCTTGAAACTTTTCGCATCTAACCCCATCTAATACTCCAGTATTGTCATTTTTAGCCATTGCGTGGTGAAGTGAGGCCTTCCAGCCAATAACATCACAGAACCTATTGATTTTAGAGGTTTTATGGCAATAACTGCAGGCATGCTAAACTACAGGCAGTTTACTTGCTTTTAGTCGCAGGCTCGGTATTATCTGAACTTGGTAAACTAACGCTGAATAACACTGAAATATTGTATTCATCTGGAGATGATCTCAAATGCAAAACAGGCAAACACTTAATATACAAACCGCTGGTATGGACTCTGTTCTATCGACCAATAAGGTTCTGAAGAACACCTATATCCTGCTATCCATGACGCTAATATTCAGCGCTGTAACTGCGGGCATGTCTATGGCCATGGGTCTGGGGCAAGGTGCTGCGCTAGTTTGCATGATTGCTGCCTTTATTTTGTTGTTTGTTGTTAACAAGACCGCTGATTCTTCTAAGGGTATCGTGGCAATTTTTGCTTTTACTGGTCTCCTCGGTGCATCCATTGGCCCCATGCTGACATATTATCTGGCCATGCCAAACGGCGGTTCGCTGGTTATGCAGGCTCTGGGCGGCACCGCTATTGTGTTTTTTGGTCTGTCCGGTTATGCCCTGACTACCAAGAAAGACTTTTCCTATATGGGTGGCTTTCTCTTTGTGGGCTTGATTGTCGCCGTGGTCGCTAGTCTGGCAAATATCTTCCTGCAGATTCCAGCACTTCAACTGGCTATTTCCGGCGCTATGGTACTAGTGATGTCTGGACTGATCTTGTTTGATACCAGCCGTATTATTAACGGTGGTGAGACCAACTACATCCGCGCAACCGTTGCTCTTTACCTGGACATCTACAATCTATTCATCCATATGCTCCACCTGCTTGGAGCCTTTGGTGGCGACGACTAAGCTTGATGTTATTTAGAAAAAGCCTCGGTGCTTCTGCCCCGAGGCTTTTTTATTTTGAGGGTGCCGATATTCGGTCACTATGATTCGGTTACTATGATTTTCTCTCTTGTGATTTTAGCCAGCCCCTACTCCGATGAAGCAGCGGATACTGCCTATCGTTTTGTTGCAGCATCGCTTGATGCCGGGCATCAGGTCTATCGTATCTTTTTTTATCACGATGGTGTTCAGTGCGCCAATCAGCTCAGTTCACCGCCACAGGATGAAGTTGATATATCGACACGCTGGCGGAACATCGCTGAGCATCACAATATCGATTTAGTAGTCTGTATCGCAGCGGCCTTAAAAAGAGGAGTGCTGGATCACAAAGAAGCCAAGCGCTACAACAAAGAACACTTTAACCTTGAAGCCCCCTATGATCTATCCGGCTTGGGTCAACTGGTGGATGCAACCATCACCTCCGACCGGGTAATTACCTTTGCTGCTTGAA
>JAUXDF010000296.1 GCA_030618505.1 Spongiibacteraceae bacterium
GGAGCTAGATTTGCGTTGGCCATGACCGGACCTAATTTTCGAAAATCAGCAGCTTCTGGGTGGGCACTAACTAGCCGGTTTGCGCGAGGCAATCAATGCCCCCCCAGCCCCTGTAATCACGCCAATAATCAAACCCGCCAAATGAGCAGCATTCGCTATATTTACGCCAACAAGCGTAAACACACCACTGTAGCCAATCACCAACCAGACCAGCATAAAGCCGACAATGCCGGGTGGAAGCTTAAATGTTTCATCAGGGGAGAGCTTATCCCACAGCCAGCAATAGCCCAAAAGGCCATAAATAACACCAGACATACCACCGAACACGGTATCGGGATAAACCAGATATTGAATAATATTAGAGCCGACACCAATCAAAAAGACCAACGCCAACAAGCGAAATATGCCCTGATTAAACTCAACCCGACGGCCTAATTCCCACAACCACAAACTATTAAAAACAATATGCAAAGCGCCAAAATGAAGAAAAACGGGTGTTAACAGGCGCCATGATTCTCCGGATGCAAAGCTCTCCTGAGCGGACACAAAAACCAGCGCTCCTTTTTCAACCGCAAAGTCCTGAAAAGTAACAAAGTGAATCAGCGAACCATGGGGATCAAGGTGAACCAATAGCGCGCCGAGAAAACTCAGCAAAATAAGTATCACGGTAGCTTTGGAGCGTGAGAACAGAGCCAACAACTTTGCCTTCGCCAGAGGACGAGCCTCAGTCTCTTTTTTCTCACGAAAGAGTTTCAAGTCACCGCTGACCAACATTTTGTAAGCAAGATTCACCGGTTCAACAGCGCTTTCTTTTTCAACCCATACCACTTGATTTCCCGACTGTTCATAGATTCGATGAGCTATCCCCTGCTGCCAAAGGTATAAGCTGAAATCGCCTAAATATCGATCTAAAGGAGCTTCGAGGGCTTTATGTTGGAACATGCGTTGATTCTATCGATGGGAACATTCGCTCATTCTAAGCGATTGGTGATTACCTTGATACATCCAACCAGACAAATTTTTTGCTGGAAAGGCTCGCCTCACCATCCATTCGATAAGCAACCAGGCGACCGTATTTAACCGCACTGTAGTCAAGACAGGCAAGGTTCGGCTTAAGTGCTTGAGGCGGGCCATCCAACCAATAATGACCCATAAACAGAGGTTTTTGATGCTCATTGTAAAGGTGCAGTTCCGCACGATCCTTTTCCGTGAGGACCCGCTGGGCAATAGGCTCCGGCAAAGGGTCGGGTTGAAAAGCAATATCCTTGTAAGAGCTAGGGGATTTTTCCCAGAATTTTGCCCTGAACAACTTGCGGGTAAACCCATCGCGCCCTTTTATCGACACCCCCTCAGGCAAGGGCAGATCAATCCCTCGCGTCAGCCGATCCATAAACTGGCCGGCAAAAGCCTGCTTGTCTACCGATGCGTGCAGGAAATCCTCATCAATGGTATTCACCCCCCGCTCACGAACAAACTGCTCTATTTTGGCACCATCCCAACAGGCATGAACAACCCGAAATTTTTGATATTCCAAAAACACTGGCAGATCAATAAACCAGTCGAGAAAAGCTCGCCACTCCTGGGCATAATTGGCAAACTGCTCCAAAGTTTCCTTGATCAAAAGGTTATGTCGCTGGTTATGTTCACGCAAATACTGGCGAGAGCTTCCGGGGCGCGCTTTGGTGCAGTACCCCAGCGCGTTATACTCGTGATTGCCCATAATCAAGCGGGCAGAACCTCGCTCAACCATATCGCGCACCACATGCAGAGCCTCGCGAATATGCGGCCCACGGTCAATGATATCGCCAACAAAAATCACCTGCCGAGGTTTTTGTTGATTGCTATATTGATAAGTACCATCAACCTGTTGATAACCCAGCTTTTCCAACAAAGCAACAAGTGCACGACCACATCCGTGCACATCACCAATCAGGTCATAACCGCAAAAGCACTCTTCCTCGATAATCGCCGACTTGTTTTTGCTAGAAGCATTACTCACCAAGATGCCCGCCCCAACGCAATTTATCACGACAAACTGCATAGAAGTTATAACCAATCGGGTGAATCATGGTCAGGCAATGGGGCTTTTTATGAATCAAAATACTATCCCCCGGCTCGGCAATAATATTGACATGGCCATCACAGGTGACAATGGGTTTTATCTGGTTTTCCGCACCGATAATAATCTTAACCTCCGAGTTGCCATCAACGACAATCGGTCGACTACTGAGGGTATGGGGAAACATAGGCACCAGGGCAAGGGCATCGAGTTTCGGATGCATAATGGGGCCGCCGCCCGACAATGAATAGGCCGTTGACCCTGTTGGCGTTGAAACAATCATGCCGTCAGAGCGCTGACTATAGACAAATTGCTCGTCAATGTAGGTTTCAAACTGGATCATTCGGGCTACCTCACCCGAGCTGACCACCACATCATTAAAAGCACTGGCTTTGCCGATGGGTTCTCCCTTGCGATAAACAACGGCATCCAGCAAAAAACGCTGCTCGGTAGTGTAATGACCATCAAGCACTTCTGACAGGCGCTGATCGAGTTCGGCGGGAGAAATATCGGTTAAAAATCCCAGGCGCCCCCTGTTGACGCCTAAAACCGGCACACCGGGTTTGGCAAGATCACGAGCGGCGCCGAGCATACTGCCATCTCCGCCAACAACAATAACCAGATCGCACATTTCACCAATGAGTTTTCGGGTGCTCACCTGCAGGCCATGACCGGGTAATACCTCGGCAATTTCTTCCTCGAGGATAACGCTAAGACCCCTGGCAACCAGAAAAGCCTTAATGACCTTTAAAGACTCAACAACTTCTTGATTTCCTGCACGACCTATCAGGCCTATATTGCGAAACTGTTCCATAACAAAGACTGTATTAAAAAGTGGAGTGGATGGATTTTAAGATTATAACGCAAAGTGATGTGTAATTGCTGAGGCTTAAACGACACGCGCTAGCTAGTGCCCATCCAGAAATCAAACAAAGAGGTCATGGCCAACACCAATCTTGCGACTTAAAGGCCTTGAAAAGGCCTAGGAGCTAGATTGGTGTTGGCCATGACCGGACTTAATTATCGAAAACCATCAGTTTCTGGATGGGCACTAGTTAACTAAAGCTCAGTGTGCCACGCACTATCTCATTTTGGAAACAAAACCTTAATGGCAAACTGCGCCATGCCTCACTCTATGCGACAGCACTGAATAACAGCTCAAACCTTAACCAGAAAAACATTTCTTCGCTCAAGTTTTTCTGCTACTTTTTGAAGCTAAGTTTCATTGCAGCTAAACTTCATCGCGGCTACGAGCCTTATGCTTCTACTTAACACAATCAATCGCCTCGACCGGATCCAGTCGCCTGCTCCAATACCGTTGGTTTTGTGCCCATCGATACAGTGTCAAAGGCTGTGCCTTGGAATGCGCAACAATTTCATAGCGTGTGCCTGCCACTAGCTCCAGCTCAAAACGACAACGGTAGGCCCCGCTATAGGTTTCATATAAGGCCTCTATGCTGTGCACCCCTTCAGCGACCTTAACCGAATAGGCGAATTCTGGTGACACTCCATCAACAGAAACGATTCTATAGGAACCAAAAACCTCAGCGAAGTTTGGGTCAAGCTTTGTGGAATAGCTGCCACACCCAGGCAATACGAGCGCGAGTAAAAAGCCCAGCAACAAAATGATTCGGTGATTATTATTCCTCATACTTTCCTGATCTACTCACTAACGAAACGTTAAACCAGCGCTGCCGCCAACAACATCATCACCAAATATACCGCCCAGTTTAATACCGATATAACGCAGCCCAAACCAGTCCAGCGGCTTGATGTTCATCTCATAATCCAAACCAACACCAACTTCGTTATAGTATTTAAACCCCAATGATAATTTTTCCTGACCAATAAAGTTAACGTGATTGTAATAGGTATTCCACCACCAGTGGCGACCGTGTGTTGTCAATTTGGTAGGCGCACTCCAGCGAGCTTTGAATATACCCGTGTGACTCCAGCCAAAGGTATCCAACACTGCATTGCTTGCATCAAAGGTATCGGTATAAGCCAGCATATAAGTTCCACTCAGCTCAATACGGGCACTATCCATCCTATAGTCATAGAGTACCTCCTGAACCAGCGTGGTTGTCATTGCTTCGGTTTCCGATTGGGCAAAAAATACTCCCGGCAGCTGATCCTCATCGATGCGCCCAATAACAGTGCTATGAGTATCAAATTTTGCGACACTTAAACTAAGGTAGGGACGGTATTTTAAGGACTTATTGATTGGGAAGCTAAAGCCGAAACTACCCTGTAGCGACAGGATCTCTCGGTCGATAAAAAAGGTGATTGGTTCATCCAAAGTATTGTTAAATTCGAGCGTATCCTCGAGCTTCCCCTGCACCAGAGCAAGTCCCCAGTAGCCATCGAACAAATGATCCCTGATAGTAAATTCTGCACCAAAACCTAAACTTGAACGAAAAAGTTTAACGTCCCGGTTCGGCCAATCCACTTCAAAAACAGCTCCGGTAAGACCAGGGTTTGCCGCTAAATTAACAAAATCAATGGCCGCCTGACT
>JAUXDF010000379.1 GCA_030618505.1 Spongiibacteraceae bacterium
TGCCCATCCAGAAATTAAACAAAGAGGTCATGGCCAACACCAATCTTGCGACTTAAAGGCCTTGAAAAGGCCTAGGAGCTAGATTGGTGTTGGCCATGACCGGACTTAATTATCGAAAACCACCAGTTTCTGGATGGACACAAGCTAGGGCTTAAGCGACAAACTAGGCAATACCCTTTTAAGCGGTATTGCCTTAATACCTTATAAACGGATCTTAAGGTCGCAGCGATACACCCGCTATATAAGGGTGTAACAAGGCCACCAGCACAAAGATCAGCACACTGATAACAAGCCCGATAATCTCCTTCGCCCATGACGGTACTGGCTCCTTTTTCCACTCGCCGTCCCTGCGGTTAATCAGCACTATCTCCAAAACAGCCCATATACCCAGCCAGCTAAATAATACCAAAGAGCGACTATCGCCATTCACCAGTAGGTGGGCAATTGACCAGAGAATAAGAGCGCTAAGTTGCGGGTTGCGAATAAAGCGCTTAATACGTGTGGGGCGTTTTGCGGCACCAAATAAAATAAAGGCCACCAGTACCAACAATAATGCCAGCAGACGGCTTAGGGGAGGCAGGGTATAAAGATAACTTGGCTCTATGCTACGCCAAGCCATCACTATCAACACTATAGACAAAACGATAGAGAGGGCGAACAAGCCTTTGTAGGCGTTCTCCCCTAGTCTGGTAATCAGGCCCTGTCTCATCGATGGTGCCAAAACGGGAATCAAATGAACCCCGGACCAAAGCCATAAACCCGCTATCAATATTTCCATCTTGCTATTATCTCCTCAGTTTTTACCACTCGCTCGCCAATAGTAGCCAAAACCGCCTGGCCACAATAACGGCAAATATTACTCCATTTCTTCTTCCATCCACATAACGCGACCATCCTCACAGAGCACCAGCAATATTTCACCCTCGGTGGGAATCAGTCGGGTGATTCCCTTGCCGCAGGCATCAGAGTCATAAATCTGTTTTACGACTGCTGTATTACTGCAGGCAACAAGGACAAGTAACGTTGAACTTAAAATGAATTTTTTCACAGTAGCTCCTGAACAGCTTAAGTTATCATTAATATTAATGTCATATTACTGCACAAATTTAGAAAATATTAGTTATTTGTCATGTCAGTTCACCGTTAAAAAATACGATAAAGCAGATACGCACCTAGAGTAAGCCTTCTCCAGGCAAACAACCCCGTAAACAAAAAAACCCCAAATCGTTTGTTAACGTTCTCTTATTTCTCATCTTGGGTATGAATTGGCACAGTACGTGATAAATACTGTCGGATATTCGCTCCAATATGAGGACTATTTAGCCAACAGTGCTATATTTATCTCTTCTATCAAAAATAAACAAAGTGGGTAATTTAATGCTGTTTAGTAAACAAGCTAAAATAGAAGAGCTTGAGCGCAACAATGCCCGGCAAGCCGAAGAAATTAACTTGCTTAAGCAGCAGCTGACTGAACTTAAAAGTGCACAAGAGAGCCAGCAAGTACAGTATGCTGAAACTCGGCAGCAGCAACAACAATCACAGGAAGTTAACGCCTTATCGCTAAACTCTGCTGACATGATTACCCTTATCCGCGATGAGGTCGCTGTAGCCACCAACGACCTGCTTGAACAACGGGATCATTTCAAGCAATCTATTTTTCTTTTTGATGATATTCTTGAGCTCTTAGCCACCACAGTCAAAGCCAGCACCGTTATCAATACAGAAACTACAGACGTTTCTGAAGCCGTCGGGAAATTAAAAACCGTCACTCAGGGTATTGATAACTTTATCAACCTGATTCAAGGTATTTCCGAGCAAACCAATCTACTGGCACTTAACGCTGCCATCGAAGCGGCCAGAGCTGGTGAGCAAGGGCGAGGTTTCGCCGTGGTTGCCGATGAAGTACGCGCGTTGGCTCGACGCACCGCCGAAGCCACCAACGAGATCGCTAGCCTGATCAGCGAAGTTAATAGCGGCATGGATAACGTGGTAAACGGTATTGGCCATATTGGTGAAAAAAGTCAACAGGTACGTCAAAATTCTGAGGTGATTGAATCCACCACCCAAAAAATAGTCACCCTCTCTCAGCAAATGTACGGCATTGTTACTGAATCTGCGGACAACTCTTTTATCCAAACGGTGAAAATGGATCATATCGTTTGGAAACTTGAGGTTTATAAAGTTGTACTCGGTATGTCAGACAAAACTATCGGCGACTTTGCTGATCACACCCTATGCCGTTTAGGAAACTGGTACTACAAGGGCGAAGGTGCAGAAAATTATAAGTCCTTAAGCAGTTTCCGATCACTCGAGGCCCCGCATGTGGCGGTGCACCAAAATGGTATTTCTGCTCTGGATGCACTCAGCGAAAATAACCAGCAGGAAGCCGCCAAATACCTTGAGCGCATGGAACACACCAGCGAGCAGGTATTAAAGTATCTCTCAGCGCTGTCAGCGGAAATTATTGCTCTGCGCCAAAAGGCAGGCTAAAAACCATAGCGGCGGCATTTAGCGCTTCCATAAACCCTTTAACTTATCCTTGAGTTTTTTCTCCAGCTCATCCTCTTCCTTATCAACACGGTCTTTTAATTCCTGTTTTTTAGCATCAGTGTAGTCATCAAGTTTTTGTTTTAGCATGTCTTCCATACCCGCCAGGCGCTCATCAATGCTACCTTGCTCTTTCAACAAGCCTTGCATCTTCTTGTTATTCTTGGCTAGATACTTCTCCAGTTTTTTATCAAGATTACTTTTTAGCTTTGCCTCCAACTGCTTTTCTCGCTCTTTTAAACTACTTTTAACGGCTTTTTTCAGGCGCCTGTCAAGATCAGATTTAATATCGATATCAATATCGTCGATTGCCCCCTTTAAGCCAGCCTGCAGGTCAAAGCTATCTACTTTCGCCAGCGCCAAACCGATCTCCTTGGCAAGACCATGTTTTGCGCTACTTTCAAATTTTACCTTGGAAAAATTGCTATCTGCTTTTCCTCGAAAAACACCCTCACTAAATAACAGCTCGCCATCTAAATCAACATTTGCAGAGGCCATGGTAATCGGCAGGTGGTGACTTTTACTGATTTTTATATTATTCAGTGTCAGGCCTTTTAAATTAAAGTGGGTCTTATCGATGGAATGCTGCGGATTAATATGATCAAAACTGCCATTAATCTGCAGGGATGCTACACCATCGAGATCCTTGCCACTAACATCCAGCAGCATAGGCCGGCCAATGATCTCCGGTTGATGGGTTATATCCTTAAGCGCTCCCGATATTGTACCCTTGTCCAATTTCATATTAAGCGCGAGGCTGCGAATCAGAAAATCCGGTGTTGGATTTGACATTGGAAAGTGAATATATCGACCCTCTGCACGCAATACTTTGCTCTCCTCCTCCGTGTTTTTCTCCAGCGATGAGACCAGCAGAGGTTTAACTTTGTCATACCAATACAAAACCTGATTGGAAACTTCTGTTATCGTATCGCCAAAAAGCAGGCGTGATATATTGCTCGCTCCGATCTCATCCAGCCCGTATTTTGCTTTGATGTTTTTCCAATCCTGGCCAGGTGCCTGCTTAAGTAAAACCAGTTGTTTTTTTAATGCCTTATA
>JAUXDF010000448.1 GCA_030618505.1 Spongiibacteraceae bacterium
AGGTCATGGCCAACACCAATCTTGCGACTTAAAGGCCTTGAAAAGGCCTAGGAGCTAGATTGGTGTTGGCCATGACCGAACTTAATTATCGAAAACTACCAGTTTCTGGATGGACACTAATTACAAGTTTTTCCATAAACTAACCACAATCAACGATAGCCTGGTATTCCACGATACCATTCCAGCAGATACCGGTATTGTTCGCAGAACCACGCTGGCCGGCATGATTCAAATACAAAACACCACAGGGTTCATCTTGCTGAGCGGTATCGGCAATGGGCGTCGCTTTCAGCTCAAAGCAATCAACACCTGCCCGATTGATTTCCAGCTGATAATATTTTTCCTCGCCACTACCGGGTGAGTATTGATAGAAAATTCTTGGCACACCGATGTCACCGCTTTCTGAAGCACCAGCATAACTATAACGTTTTGAGTAATGGCGCTCCATTGCCTGACGGAATAATTCCATCATGCTCTCAGCATCACCCCTGCGCACTTTTTTTACCGTGCTTTGATAGCTTGGCACTGCAATAGAGGCCATTATTGCAATAATGGCGATAACTATTATAATTTCTACCAGAGTAAATCCCTGTTGTTTTTCTTTCATTTTTTTAACTCCCTTTGTTCTCGCTATTCACTCAAGACCTGCCAACGCCAGCGCCCCCAGTGCATACCTTCATTGATTGGCGTTAGCTCATTGCTCACGATACAAGCGCGCCCACCACAACCAACACGGCTAATACCAAACTGAGGACTGGAGAGCTTTTTTCCAAAAGCGACCTGCTCACCAAGATAGTCTCCTCTATCAAAATGGCCATCATTATTAAAATCGAAGGGCTGCAATTGCGGAACACCACCATTTGATTTACTGACAGCCATTAACCAGGACTCGCCGCCAGCACTGCAGGCATTGTCATTAGGGATAAAGGTCGAAAAGAGAACCAACTGACCGCTAATCAGCGGCTGTGATAATACTTTTTCACTGGCTTCACCCTCTGCGCTTACGCTATCAAGATCAATATACCAACCACGCTTCTGCGCCCATAATATTGCATGATTACTGCCGGATCTCTGCCCTCCCGATTGACGGTTTATCTTTTGTTGCAACAAATTTTCTCGCGCTATGGGGGAACTGTGATGCACCAAGGGTTTACTCGCTTCAGCGCAAGATATAACACCCCCTTGGGCATCATCACAAAGATTTTTATCCCACAAGGCGTAAAAGCTTTGTATTCCACTATCAAGCTGATCAGAGTGCTCAAGGTATTTACCGGTACCAAAATAAATCATCAACCCACCGAGTCCTCCGGGGTGGGCGCTAACAATAGGGGCGGAGGTGATCGCCTGTGATTGCCCTTCAAGGCTGGCAGTAAATAGTGGTTTCGGTGCATGGTGAGGGCTATCAGGCTGGCGGGTATTAGTGCCATAAGCTATAGCCCACAATTCGGGATCGTTAGAACTAATATCAAATTTCCACATATTTCCCTGCAGGTCACCGGCATACACATAGTCCGCTCTAAGGTCATCATCATTGTAAATAACGCCAGGTGTCGCCAGAGCATTAGGATGCTCAACATCACCATGAGCAGTTGTTATTTTCCGGATCAAATCGCCTGTTTCTGCATCAACAATAAAAAGTGCCGCCTGAGCACTACCGGTGTAATCATCATGCTCACCAGATTGGTAACCATTGCCAAAAACCACAACCCAACGCCCGGTACTTTCACTATTAACACCACGGTAATTTGACTTCACAATTACCGGCTTGGAAAAACTGTAACCAAGATCCGGATCATCCTTATCGGTAAACTCCCAAAGCACCAGTCGTTTTGCATTGGCGGAATCATTAAACAAGGCGGGATCAGTAATATCGAGGGCAAAATAACCCTGCCCCCCAGTGCGTAACCCTCCTATTAACAAAGTATGCCAACGCTTATCGCTATCATTAAAAAACACATCACTTGAGGCCAAAACGCCATCAACCATTGCACTGTAACCAGTTTCCGCTGAACTAAGGTGGGGGATTTTCTTGATGATTGCTGCGGGCACATAGCTAAACACCTCCTCACCGCCGCCATCCAATGCTGCCGTGTAGCCATGCATCAGCCCATCATTACTAGCGGCATAAACCATCGGCTGACGCGTAGCTATGCCACCAGAAGCACATGCCCTGCCGCTACTATTGGTATTAATATCACTACCACTGCTATCGCCGTTTTGGCATAAAAAATCACTGTAGGACTGGCCGTGTGAGTCTTCCAAGTCATCCGGGTGTATTATTCGTGCAGCTCCATTGGCGCTCATGCCATTGCCAACATAAAGCGGGATAGAATTTATAATCGGGCCTAGCACCGACGATTTTCTGTTTTTAAAACTGCCACCATTTTTCTCTTCATAGGCAGAGCTACCACGCAGATAATCTACCCTCTTTGCTCCCAAATTATCATTGGCATTTAGTGCTTGTTTTTGCTGAGGCGATAGCGCCGACCAGGAAAATCCAATGCCTTGCTTTAACGCTGGATCATAACTTAGTATTTTTTTATTTGAGGGATGTAGCTGGCTATTCTTATCAGCTACATCCCAGGCAATACGACATGATGATTCACCGAATTGCGCTCTACATAACCCGGGCGAGCCAGAGGAAACATCCAGAGCCACAAGATGTCCGCCACTATCATCAAATTGCGCCTGATACAAAACCTCGCCTTGCAATGCTGCCGTCGTATCAGTAAGTGCCGTCGACCTGCCAAAACGATGACTCGAAAAA
>JAUXDF010000376.1 GCA_030618505.1 Spongiibacteraceae bacterium
GTTTTCGAAAATTAAATCCGCTCCTGGCCAACGCAAATCTAGCTCCTAGGCCTTTTCAAGGCCTTTAAGTCGCAAGATTTGCATTGGCCATGACCTCTTTGTTTAATTTCTGGATGGGCACTAACTAAGCTCGCGATGGTGAACCTGTACATGCTCAAGGCGCTTAGCATACCAGTTACACAGTCGCTCACTCAAATAGACCGAGCGGTGCATGCCACCGGTGCAGCCAATAGCAATGGTCATATAGCTACGATTATTGTTTTCAAAACTGGGTAGCCATTTGTCCAGGTAACTACATATATCCTCAAACATGGCATTTACTTCTGTTTGTTCACCGAGAAAGTCGATTACGTCCTGTTCCTGACCTGTTAGACAGCGCAGGTGGGGCAGCCAATAGGGGTTTGGCAGGCAGCGCACGTCATAGACGATGTCGGCATCAATGGGAATGCCGCGTTTATAGCCAAACGAGAGAAACATCACCGCCATGCCGGGGGCGTTAGAGTCACGGAAAACACGTTTTTTAACAATATCACGTAATTCATGCACGCTTAATTCACTGGTGTCTATGCTTAGCGCTGCAGAGTGGGCGATGGGATCCAGTAGTGTGTGTTCAGCGTCAATCGCCTCTTTTAATGCTCGTTGTTTATTGCTGAGAGGGTGTTTGCGGCGAGTTTCACTAAAACGTTTTATCAGTGTTGGGCTGTTGGCATCGAGATAGATGATTTCTGAAAGTACATCGCTGGGAAGCTTGCGCAATAATTTTGGTACTAAAGAGAAGTCGCTGGTCGAGTTGCGGGCGTCAATACTGACGGCAATATTTTTATATTCCTCAGAGTCATTGTTGCGTGTTTGTTCAATGAGCTCAGGTAATAGGCCGGCGGGTAGATTATCGATGCAGTAATAACCTACATCTTCCAGGACGTTGAGAGCAGTACTTTTGCCCGAGCCGGATCGGCCACTGATAATCACCAGTTTCATCATGGTTTATATATTACCCCTTAATGAAGGCTTGTTACAGAGGCCTCTGCCTGTTTTGCTAGGCTGCCTGCTGAAAACTGATAGCGGCGTTATATAAGGCTTCACTATTGTCCGCCTGGCGAAGTTGCTCACAAAACTCAGGTTGATTAAATAATTTTGCCAATGTGCTGAGGGTTTGCAGGTGTTCGTCACAGGCCTCTTCGGGAACCAACAGGACAAACATTAAGTCGACTGGCTTGCCATCAATGGCATCAAATTCTATTGCTTGTGGCAGTTTAATCAAGGCACCAGTGGTACAGGTGCAGTTTTTGGTTCGACAATGGGGGATGGCAATACCCTGGCCGATGCCGGTGCTACCGAGCTTTTCTCGAGCATTTAGTGCAGTAAATAGCTCGTTGGAGTCGATACAGGTGACGTCGCTGCAGACAAAATCTGCAATGGCTTCAAAAACGCGTTTTTTGCTGCCGCCCAGGGCACCACAATAAGTGCGCTGGGGGCTAAGTATGGATTCTAATAACATGTTTAATTCGTTTACTTACAGTGGGCAGGGAAGACTTAGCGTGAGCCGCTTCCCTGGTTGCGGTTAATGAGTTTCTCTTTGTGTTTGAGAATCTGGCGATCAAGTTTGTCGGTGAGTGCATCAATGGCGGCATACATATCTTCATGCTCAGACTGTGCAAAAAGATCGGCGCCGGATACGTGAACCTTTGCTTCTGCCTTCTGGCGCAGTTTTTCAACGCTCAGGGTGACTTGAGTGTTGGTGATGCTGTCAAAATGTCGTTCCAGTTTGCCAAGTTTATTTGTCACGTAATCCCGGAGTGCGGGAGTTACTTCGAGGTGATGACCGCTGATGTTGATTTGCATATGTGTAGCTCCTTATGCTTGTTAAACGGAGGGGCATGTCTGTCTAAAGCAGGTTTTACGACAGCTCTAAGCCCTTGGTTGGGTGTCTGCGAATAGCTGCAGGCACCGTTTTTTTGCCGGTAGCGGATGTTTCGCTACCTTTTTGCTTTCTCTTCTCTTTCTTTCTTGTGCACTATTCTACTACTTACTATTACCAGCTTATACAAGGCGTTTTCGCTCATTAGAGGGAGGAATAGATAAGGACTCCCGGTATTTCGCAATGGTTCTTCTCGCAACCTTGATGCCTTGCTCTTCTAATAGCGCGGTGATTTTGTTATCGCTTAAGGGCTTGCGTTGATCTTCAGCGGCCACCAGTTTTTTGATGATAGCGCGAATGGCGGTCGATGAGCACTCGCCCCCGCTGGTGGTGCTGACGTGGCTGGAAAAAAAGTACTTAAGCTCAAAAATGCCCCGAGGTGTGTGCATATATTTGCGTGTTGTCACCCTGGATATGGTGGATTCGTGCATCTCCACTGCCTCGGCGATATCGTGTAATACCAGTGGCTTCATGGCCTCTTCGCCGTAGTCCAGAAATCCTCGCTGATGTTCGACAATCCGTATTGAAACTTTCATCAAGGTTTCGTTGCGACTTTGCAAGCTTTTCAGGAACCAGCGAGCCTCCTGCAGATTGTCTCTCAGGTAAGTATTGTCAGTGCTGTTGTCTGCTCGTTTAACCAGTGAGGCATAATTGGAGTTGATGCGAAGTTTGGGGGCAATGTCAGGGTTGAGTTCAACGATCCAGCGATCCTCCACTTTTTTTACGAAGACATCCGGGGCGATGTATTCTGTCTCGGAGCTGTCTATCTGCTCTCCTGGGCGCGGTTGCAGGGTTTGGATAAGCTGAATTGCCTCTTTTAATTGAGGCTCCTTAAGTCGGGTGCGACGCATTAGCTGGGTGTAGTCATGGTTGCCCAGCAGGTGCAGGTATTTGTCGACAACCAGCATGGCTTCATGGCGCCAGGGGGTGTTCTCCTTCAGCTGTCGAAGTTGCACCAGCAAGCATTCACGCAGATCTGTGCTGGCAACGCCAACAGGATCAAACAGCTGAATTCTGTGGCGAACCGCCTCCACTTCATCCAGTTCAATCTCCAGTTCTGCATCAAAGCTTTCCAGGATTTCCTCCGGGCTTAGACTCAGCATGCCATTGGGTTCGATGGCATCAATCACCGCCATAGCAATAAGCTGATCGGTGTCGCTCATGGGGGTCAGGTTGAGCTGCCAAATTAGATGGTCATAGAGGGTTTCGCTGCTGGTGTTGCGAGACTCGAAGTCGAAATCGCTGTCCTCGCCGTTGCCCAGGCTGGGGCCACTGCTGGATTGATAGACGTCATCCCAGTTGCTATCTACGGGTAGTTCGTCGGGTATGTTCTCGCTCCAGTCACCCTCAGTGCTATCTGCTGAACCCTCGGCATCGCTAGTGGGTTGCTCGGTATTGCTATCAGCGGACTGGGAGTTCAGGTTGGCATCTGCTTCGGAGGTGCTGTTGTTTTGATCGCTACTGGCTGCTTCGCTATTGTCGTCAGTCTTATTTTGCTCGTCGCTCGCGTCCTCTTCAGACTCCAACATAGGATTGGAGTCAAGTGCCTGCTGAATCTCTTGTTGCAGATCAAGCGTGGAAAGTTGAAGTAGACGAATCGCTTGCTGTAGCTGAGGCGTCATGGTCAGCTGCTGGCTTAGTTTAAGCTGAAGCGATACTTTCATTGCGAGTCTGGTTAATCCTTGTGCTGTTGATTAGGGTTTGTCTGTT
>JAUXDF010000418.1 GCA_030618505.1 Spongiibacteraceae bacterium
TATAGAGGCTTTTGTGAATGATTTCAGAACGCAGTTCCACGACGATTTATCGGTTCAGGATAATCATACGGCTCTGGCGTACGGGATGCCAAAGGGTTGTAATAATCTTGAAAAATATACCCAGGAGTGGTCAAAATCAGAAAAGGTCGGCAAAGGCGCTATTCGTATTCCGGGTAATGTCAGGGCGGCAATTAATCATAATGTGATGGCGGAGAAGCATGGCACAAAGCCGATAAAGCCTGGGAACAAGCTCAGAATATTCTATTTATCGGGCAACGCCAGTCGCTTCACCAGTATCGCCATTAATGCCGATGATGAAGTGCTACCCGAATGGTTTAACGAACATTTCACAATTGATATTGAGCGCATGGAGGAGACGCTTATCGATAAAAAAATAGCGCTTACCTTTGATGCCATTGACTGGGCGGTTCCCCAAAAAGACGGAGCAGCGTTAAGTCAGCTTTTTTTGTTTGATTGATAGTTACAAGCTTTTGTAAAGTGGTACGCCAAAATAGATATGTTCTATTCAGTTGGGCGCCTTGTAATTCAGATTAGTAGGGTGTGGCCTCCGCACCATTAGCTGCTTGTTTAAATCCTTTGGTGCGGGGGCCGCACCCTACATGATCAACTGCCTCTAACCTACGTGGCATTCAGGTTTACCAGTTTTGTGGCTACGATATATCAGCAACATATGGGGATTTATTTTTCTTTATATGGTATTTTTTAAGCGTATGAGCTGGTTTTGGTCTCTATATGTGAGTTCGGCACTTACTTAGCATTATCGTTCAACAGGGCCCTAGACGCTGATCAGGCACGTAAAAATTTGGTAGAACAACCCCCAAAACCAATGGCCAACGCAAAGCAATCGAAGCGGAAAATCCAGAAAGGAAAAAAGCGGCATTAAGATCAATGGTTGATCACATCTTACTGGACAAAGAAACTGCAGTAATATCACCTAGTTATAAAAAAGTAACTGGGGTTAAAATGGCGTCCCCTAGGGGACACGTCCTGAACCCCAGAAAACACCTAAAACGAGGGCAATAACGGCCTCCGCTCTAAAATTACGCAATTTTGCGTGCTGGGAAGTGGACATCTCGCTATACGCAATTTTGCGTATTTTCTCATTTTATTTTGGTTTTACGCTATATTGCGTAGACCCTATTGAGTACGCAAATTTGCGTAAAACTGAAAATGGTCATCGCCTTACTGCAAGACTTTCGTTTCAGATGTCGACACATACAATAGCTCTATACTCGCTCAAGGACAACCTTCTGCTGGAGCACCTTAGCCAGTTTGTCATAAGCTTGTTGCTGCTTGGCTTTCGACATCTTGCCGATATTGATTAGCTTCCATTTAACTGCGGGCAGTTTCTCTACGCCCTCAAGCCCAAGAAGCTGCCACTGCGGTGCACCGCTCTTGAAACTAAGCAAAAAGCGTTTTTCATCTTCACTGAGCTGAGCCTGGATCAGGGTAATCAAGCGCTCCCGCGTCGCAATCAACTCTTCATAGGATACGGTTACGGCAGCCATCGTCGAGAACTCACCGTCATAAAGCTGCTTGATATGTTTGTGTTTTGGATTCAGCAACTCAGCCATTGGCCTGCCATGACTGATTAAATAAACAACAAAGGCACGGCGGATATCCTCTGTTAGCCCCTCATTATCCAGAAGCCACTTCACATCAAACAGGTCTCTGGGGTGCTGGCGATCCAGTGCCGCACAAATTTTACCGGCGTAGAGATCCGCCAAATCAACCACCGCTATTTCTGCATAGCCAAATTCATCCTCAACAAGCTCACGCACACCACTGACTTTTGGCTCAAACACAGTCCCCCTGAGCACCGGCGAAAGCTCTATCTTTACCTGTACGCCCTGGCGCGATACCACCAGGCGCAACGCATCTTCCTTATTCTTGAATGAGGGAATCACCTTCGCATCGGAAAAAGCACCTTCAATCCGCTGAAGAATTCTTTCCAGCGCTAGTCTTATATCGTTGAGGGCTTCGTTTCTAGCTTTCATGGGCAGATAAACGAGATCGATATCCACCGATAGTCGTGGCAAATCACGAACAAACAAATTGATTGCTGTGCCACCTTTTAGCGCGAAGCAGCCCTCCTCCGCAACCAATGGCAGGAGCTGAATAAGCCATTGTACTTGTTTATAGTAGGGGCTATTTCGATCCATGAAGATGCTCCGGTACCGTGATGAGGTAGCGTTTATCAAGTTTACCGCCTTTGCTTATCTCTCGCTTCCCTTTGCCTAAATCATAATTTTCACCCTTTAATTTCTTCGACCAGGCGTAGCTGTGCCGCTGTGCTAGCCAGAAAAATAATCGCTTCACTTTTACATTGCGGCAACACTTCAACAACGCATCCAACTTTTTCGGAGAAAAGCTGGTCATGCCCTGCATTAACTCATCAGCATGATCAACGCTGACGCTGTCAGGTACGCCCATCAACATTTCAAGATAAGCCTTTTCAGGACACGAAACCAGCAACGGTGGCAGATCTTCCCGACTACTATATTCAACGCTGTATTTATCCAGAACCGCGAGAGTAGTCGACCATAATCGCTTCGTTCCATGCCATTCATACCTAATGCCAGGGTTCAATTTGCTGAGCCAGGTAGGCAGCTTTTCTTCGGAATATAGATGAACGGTTTTGACTGCCTCGCTAGACAAGTAGTGCCCAAGCCCTAGCAGTTCCAGCGCGGTGAGGCCGCCGACATGCAAAGGATATTCAGACATCCGCTGGAGTGAGCTAACGGCACCCTGCCAAGTAACAGGCATGCCGGTACGCGCATAAACGCCAACCGCCAGCGCATCCAGCTTCTTACTCTTTAGTGCATTATCAATGGCATGAAGACTCATACCCTGGAAGGACAGCCACTTTTTAGTCGCTATCATGCCGTAGGGCAACAATTCATCCAGCTGCAGCTTTAGTTGAGATCTAGGCATAGTTTACATTCCATTCAATATACGGCGAATATCGCCGTATATTTTAAAATTTATAAACTAGCATGCTTACCGTGAGTTTACAAATTATAGTTTTTACGGCAATACTCGCCGTGTATTCTATAAGTTATAAACTGAGCCAGAAACGATGAAGTTTGATTTGCGCGCACAAATTGCCCCTCCCGGTCGGCGGTATTTTTTGCATCGCATAGTTAGACTAGTTAGTGCCCATCCAGAAATTAAACAAA
>JAUXDF010000432.1 GCA_030618505.1 Spongiibacteraceae bacterium
ATAAAGCCGCCTTGTCAGCGCTGGCAAGGCTTCTGTCATAGACTAGTGCTGCCTCGAGTGCGCCAGGCCCTGTTTCCTCGTGCAAACCTTCCAGCTTGAAATCCATGGCATGACAGAGATCTAATAGTGTGTGGTAGGTTTCAGTTTCAACGCTATTGCGAATAACGGAGTAGCCAAACTCGGCAGGGGCCAGTGGCTGTAGATTTTGAAAGCCTTTTTCCCTGATGGAATGTGGCGTCTCGTTACAAACAAAAAATTCATATTCAAAGCCGCTAAAAACATCTATGCCTTTCTCTTTGGCTTTTTCCAGTACACGCTTCAAGGTTGCCCGTGGGCAGATCTTTTCCGTGTGGCCAGAAAATTCTGCCAGAAAAAATAGCGTTTCAGGTTCAAAGGGGATCTCACGGCAACTGTCTGCAATGATATGTGCTTGAGTATCGGGGTATCCGCTGTGCCAGCCGGTGTAGGAGACATTGTCGTAGAGCTGGTCTTTAATATCCCAGCCCATGACCACATCACAAAAGCCAAAGCCTGTATCGAGAGCAGAAAGGAACTTCTCTCGGGACATGTACTTGCCGCGCATGACCCCATCGATATCAAATAGTCCCACTTTCACATCGCGGATATTACGATCATCGATAATTTGTCGAGCCTGCTGAGCGTTTTTTACATCTCTTGGTTCCATGCTTTAACCCCTGATACCGTTTCTTTTACAGTATAGGAGATATATTTATGCTTGTTGGGTCTATAACTCGAGAACGGGCACGTCCACATCAGAATGTATTTTTTGTCGCTCTCGTTTAAGACTTGTTCTGCCCGCTGATTTGCGCATGGAACGGTCTGCTGAGCATATTTTTAATATGCTAAAATACAAGGGAATTGAAATAGTTTGGCTCATTTTGGCTTACTCAATAATACAAAGACCAAAAGGCTTATTTTATGACCGCTAGCATCTTGTTATCTGCGACTATTTGCATTGTTGTTGCTCTTTTTGCTTTGTGGCGCGCCTATCTTACATTGGCTGCTGCGATGATTGCAGCTGTCTTGGGCACTGTAATTCTGTTCTTCGGCGGTTTGGCACTAGGGGTTAGTGTCGGTGTGTGCTTTTTTATTACCAGTGGGTTATCACGGCGCCGCGACCGGCTGGAAGAAAATAAAAAGGAAAATTCCCGGGCACGCAGGGATCTGTGGCAAGTTCTGGCGAATGGCGTGATATTGGCAGGATTAGCTGTTCTACATGGCCTGGGCGATGCCTCGAATATGGGTGTTATCGCCGCCTTTCTTGGCTGCGTTGGTGCTGTCGCTGGTGATACTTGGGCTAGCGAGGTTGGCCAAGTCTCAAAGCAACAAGCCTGGCTGTTAACAAGCGGTAAGCGGGTGCCTGCAGGCACACCAGGTGCGGTTACCGTGCTGGGTACATGTCTGACTGGTCTCTCAGGTATTAGCGCAACACTGATTTTTATATTGGTATCGATAGTCAGCAGCGGGGCAAGTTTGTCGTTAACAAACACAATAGTGCTTGGCTTCGCGGCAATGATGGGCGGGGCGCTGGGCGCTATGGCTGATAGCCTCTTGGGGGCCCGCTTCCAAGCTATCTATCGTTCAGCGGATGGCCGTCTTAGTGACCACCCGAAAACTAGTCGAGGCACAATCAATCACTATATTAAGGGGTGGCGATGGCTGACCAACAACCGGGTTAATTTTGCCAATTCAGTCGTTGGTGCCGCCAGTGCATTTTTAATTTGGTCAATTGCAGAACATACAATCATGCATTAATAAGAGGAGCGCTTAAATTAATAGGCCCAGTCCTGAGCCTAAGGACATTAATAAAAACGCGATCAGTGCCAATGGACTGATGGGGTAGTGACGATAACATTGCTCCGGATCTTGCCACACTCGGTAGGAGAGAAGGGCCGAGGGAATGATTGCGATGCCACCGAGCCAGACGCCAGTCGGTAGACCCGCTAATGGCAACAAGGCCAGAATTAGAAAGGCTGATGCCTGTAGTAAGGGTAACATGCGGCTAGCACGAAGGCGTCCCAATCGCACCACCATGTTTCGCTTCCCGGCCTTTATGTCTGCCTTGTAATCAGGAAATTCGTTTACCCACAAAAATGCCGCTATAAGGATGCCGAGCGGTAACGATATTAAAATAGTCTGGCTGGTAAGTTCACCCAACTGAATCAGGTAAGTACTTAGGCATATGAGTGGGCCGTAACAAATGGCAACATCAAGCTCCCCTAATCCCCGGTAGGCAAATCGACCTGGCGGGCCATTATAGGACCATGCCAATATAAGCCCCAGTACACCTATCCATATCGCTTGGGGTTCACGAATAAAAACAATCACTGCGCCGCAACTGATCCCTATCGCATAAAAGGTCAATGCGATACCCCATGTTTGGGAACGACTTAGCAGGCCGTCAACCAGCACACGCTTGCCGCCGGAAAAATCGGTGCGATCATCAATGGCCACAGCCATATCGGTTTCGTAATCATAAATATCACCTGACGCGTTCTTGGCTACCTCAATGGCGAAATACGCAAAAATAGTCACTATTAACCAGAGAACATCAAGGTCGCCGTCTGCGGCAACCATGCAGCCACCTAGCAATATTGAGGACATAGACGCCAGGGTGATCTTAGGATCTGCTAAGCGCCAAAACCCGGCCCATAGATCCCGGTTAGCAGTTAGTTCCTGACTTTGTGGTTTCATGCTGTGTTCCTAATGCCTGGTGTTATCTAAATCAGGATAGCTTAATTAACGCCGGTTTTGTGTTGCCAGGAAAATCATATAAGGGCAAAATCAGCTTAACTAGTGTCCATCCAGAAACTGGTAGTTTTCGATAATCAAGTCCGGTCATGGCCAACACCAATCTAGCTCCTAGGCCCTTTCAAAGCGTTTAAGTCGCAAGATTTGCGTTGGCCAGGATCTCTTTGTCTGATTTCTGGATGGGCACTATCTAGTAATAACACATGCGTGGCGCAGATGTAAATATTG
>JAUXDF010000357.1 GCA_030618505.1 Spongiibacteraceae bacterium
GTAAAGCCAGAGCCTCCTCAAGTCGCGCGACACCAAAGGCATCCGCATCAGGTAGCGACCTCGCGACCGAAATTAAACCATGCCCGTAAGCGTTGGCCTTAATCGCGGCCATGACTCGACTGGCAGGCGCAGCACGCCTGACTATCTCGAAATTGTGTCCAATGGCATTAAAATTAATTTTGGCAGTAATCGGAGAATTGGCGTGCATGGTATTAGTAATAACTTAAAAAGGGTGGATGGAGGTATTTTGTTTGTCATCGATGATACAGGTAGGTATTTCAAAAGGAAGTAGATATGGCATTTGCTATGTCCTAAACAGGGGAAATTCGTGATTAAGCCTAAATTTTGAAGCCATATAGCTATTTTCAGCAAAGATCGAGATTGTGCCTATACTGTAGTGACTGCATTGTGACACTAATTTAGAGTACATTGCAGAACAATAAAAATACCAATAAGGAATTTTTTTTAATTTCTTATTACTGAAAGCATAAAATTTCTGAAAAGTCGTCTAAAGTAGTTATATGTGTTTATGCCAGTACAGGTATTATTGTTTGAAGTTTAGAAGTATATTTTCTTAAGAAAACGGTTTCTGTGACTAAAAGTTGGCATAACACCGTTTATATGACTATTCTGAATAAAAATCTTCAGATAGGTCTATAAGGCTAGGCTAAAATAAGAAGCCATTCGGAGGGCGGAATGAAGCTACAACAATTACGTTATATATGGGAAGTTGCACATCACGATCTTAATGTGTCTGCGACGGCTCAGAGCTTATATACCTCTCAACCAGGTATCAGCAAGCAGATCAGATTGCTCGAGGATGAGCTGGGGGTTGAGGTTTTCGCCCGTAGTGGCAAGCACCTGACTCGTGTTACCCCGGCTGGGGAGGCAATACTTAACACTGCAGGTGAAATACTGCGAAAAGTGGAAAGTATCAAGCAGGTTGCTCAGGAATTTAGTAATGAGAAGAAAGGTAGTCTTTCGATAGCAACTACTCATACTCAAGCAAGATACGCTTTGCCGCCCACCATCCGTCAGTTTATTGATCGTTATCCTGAGGTTGCTCTGCATATGCACCAGGGCACGCCAATGCAAATATCTGAGTTGGCTGCAGATGGTACCGTTGATTTTGCCATTGCAACCGAAGCGCTGGAGCTGTTCTCTGACTTGATAATGATGCCTTGTTACAAATGGAATCGTTGCATAGTGGTACCGAAGAATCATCCCTTAACGCAGATCTCACAGCTGAGCCTGGAAGATGTGGCTTCATACCCCATTGTGACCTATGTGTTTGGTTTCACCGGGCGCTCCAAGCTCGATGAAGCGTTTATCGAAAAGGGCTTGGCACCCAAAGTAGTCTTTACCGCCGCCGATGCTGATGTCATCAAAACCTACGTTCGCTTGGGTCTTGGGATTGGCATCGTTGCCAAAATGGCCTATGACGAACAAGCCGATAGCGATCTGGTTGCGATTGATGCCAGCCACCTGTTCGCTGCTAGTACTACCAAGATTGGATTTCGCCGAGGTACCTTCTTGAGAGGCTTTATGTATGATTTTATAGCCATGTTTGCACCTCATCTCACCAAAGAAATTGTTGAAGAGGCGTATCAGCGTCATACCAGGCTGGAAATGGATGAGTTGTTTGAGCATGTAGAATTGCCGGTTTACTAGCTCGAGGCAATGAATCGCGAAAGCTAATTCGACAGAGAAGGGTGGTACCGTCAAAGGTACCGCCCTTTTTTTTATATTGACGTTGCGCTATAGCGCATAAACCGGTAAATTTATGGCTTTTTTTCTATCGGGTTTTACATGTATTTAAGCACGGACTGTTAGTGCGCAGAGGAGTAAGGTAGTGGAAATCGCTTGTCTTGATTTGGAAGGTGTACTGGTTCCCGAAATATGGATCGCTTTTGCCGAGCTAACCGGCATTGACGAGCTAAAAGCAACCACCAGGGATATACCGGACTATGATGTGCTGATGAAACAGCGTTTGCGCTTACTGGACGAAAATAACCTTGGATTGCCGGATATTCAAAAAGTGATTGCAGAGTTAAAGCCGATTCCTGGAGCCCCCGAGTTTGTAGACTGGCTGCGCGAGCGATTCCAGGTGGTTATTCTTTCTGATACCTTCTATGAGTTTTCAGCTCCTTTGATGGCACAACTGGGTTGGCCAACCCTGCTCTGCCACCGCCTGGAGGTCGATGCCAAGGGTAAAGTGGTCGATTACGTATTGCGACAAAAAGACCCAAAAAGACAGTGTGTGAAGGCATTTCATGGTCTGAACTATCGGGTTATTGCCGCGGGTGATTCCTACAATGACACAACAATGTTGTCAGAGGCGGAGGCGGGTATTCTGTTTAAAGCACCTGATAATGTTATCACTGAGTTTCCCCAGTTCCCGGCTGTTCATGAATATGATGAGCTTAAGCAAGAGTTTTTAAAGGCGAGCAACAGAGAGCTTAGTTTGTAAAACTGTTAGTAGGGTGCGGCTCCCGCACCGTTTTGTGAGCTTGCTTTTGGCTCCTTGGTGCGGGGGCCGCTTGTACCCTGTTTTAGGTGCACCCTACTTATAGTGCTTTTAACAAATGCTCAATTTTATCCATAGATTCCTGATACTCCTGCTCACATACTGAATCCGCTACAATTCCGCCGCCACCCCAACAATAAATACTCTCATCTTTTCTAAGCAAGGTGCGTATCGCTATATTACTATCCATCCGGCCATCGGCACTCAAATAGGCGATTGAGCCGCAATAGATACTGCGGTGATTGGCTTCCAGCTCTTCAATGATTTCCATCGCACGAATTTTTGGCGCGCCGGTAATTGAGCCCCCCGGAAAGCAGCCCTTAAGCAATTCCATCGGTGAGCATTCTGGCTTGAGCTGGCCGCTGACAGTGCTGACCATATGATGAACCTTGGAAAAACTTTCAATATTGAATATTTTTTCCACATTGATCGATCCCGGTATGCAGCTTTTACCCAAGTCATTACGCAATAAATCAACAATCATCAGGTTTTCAGCACGATCTTTTGTGCTAGTAAGCAATTGCTCAATGATCAAAGCATCCTCAGCATTGCTTGATCCCTTTTTACGCGTACCTTTTATCGGTTTGCTTTCAACACGCCCCTGATCCACCTCAATGAAGCGCTCGGGAGAAAAGCTAAGTATTTGTGCTTCACCAATATCAAAAAAGGCTGAAAACGGCGAGTTATCAAAACGGCGTATTTTTTTATAGGCATCCCAGGATGAGCCCCTGCAAGGTGCGCTTAAGCGCTGGGCGAGGTTGACCTGGTAACAATCGCCTGCGCGGATGTATCGCTGTATTCGCTTGAAAGCTTCTGAATAGGATTCATTAGATAAATTGCTTTTAAAACAATCAGTAAGGATGAATATATCATGTTGATTATAGCTTTTGTAGCTCTCATCTGCACGATGTCGTATATCGGCAATAGTGTTAGCCGGCGTTTCTGGCTGAGCAACCAGCCAACTAACCTTTTTCTGATGATCCTGAATAACTGCCCACAGGTAAAGGCCAGCGAACAAATCAGGAATACGGGAGTCGCTCGGGAATTTATTAGGAAGAACCTCCAGTTGGCGGCCAAGATCATAGGAAAACATCGCAATGATGCCGCCGATAAAGGGAATGTTGTCAGCTTTTTGAGTTTGACTAAGGGAGGTTGCCAGTTTATTCAGTAGCTTAAAGGGGTCTTCATTGCTGACATCTGTGCCAAACTCCGTTGAAATTTCGGTGTTTGTGCCGTTAAAACGAAT
>JAUXDF010000351.1 GCA_030618505.1 Spongiibacteraceae bacterium
ACCAAGATTATGGATAACATAAAAACTGTTGAAACTTTGATCTATGCTGAATGGATTATCCCGGTAATCCCGCATGACTGCATTCTGACAAAACACGCTATTGCAATAAACGATAACAAAATTATTGATATTTTACCCAGCGATGAGGCCAGGCAGCGTTACCAGGCCGAGCACACCCTGGAGCTGAAAAATCAGGTATTAATGCCAGGGCTAATCAACAGTCACGGACATGCAGCAATGACCCTCTTTCGCGGACTTGCTGATGACTATCCTTTGATGACCTGGTTGGAGGAATACATTTGGCCCGCCGAACAAAGCTGGGTCAACGAAGACTTTGTGAAAGATGGCACCGAACTGGCCATTGCCGAAATGCTCCGCAGTGGCACCACCTGTTTCAGTGACATGTACTTCTTTCCCAATAAAACCGCTGAGGCAGCGCATCATGCAGGAATCAGGGCACAAATAACCTTTCCCGTATTCGACTTTCCCAGCGCCTGGGGACGTGATGCTAACGACTACATTCATAAAGGCCTGCAACTTCGCGACGACTTCAAACACAGCCAATATATCGACATTGGCTTTGGCCCCCACGCACCCTACACGGTTGCCGATGAAGCACTGCAACGGGTCGCCATGTATGCCGCCGAACTTGACAGCATAGTCCACATGCACCTCCATGAAACCGCCCACGAAGTCCAGGACGCTCTCAGCCAAAATGGCGAGCGACCGCTGCAGCGCATGAACAAGCTGGGACTGCTTTCGCCACGTATGCAGTGTGTACATATGACAGAGCTTAATGATGAAGATATCGAATTGATTGTCAGCTCCGGCGCTCATATCATCCACTGCCCGGAGTCCAACCTAAAGCTGGCCAGTGGTTTCTGCCCCGTCGACAAATTACTCAAAGCTGGCGTTAATGTCGCCCTTGGCACCGATGGCGCTGCCAGCAACAACGGTCTGGACATGTTCTCTGAGCTACGCAGCGCTGCCATGCTTGCCAAAGCGGTTGCCGGCGACGCCACCGCTGTGCCAGCCCATCAAGCCCTGCGTATGGCAACCATTAATGGCGCTATCGCAATGGGCATGCAGGATAAAATTGGCAGTCTTGAGCTTGGTAAAGAGGCGGATATTATCAGCATCGACCTGTCAGATGTTGAATCCCATCCAATCTATGACCCCGCCTCTCATCTGGTCTACACCCAATGCGGCCATCGAGTCAGCAATGTGTGGATAGCTGGCAAACAGGTTTTAGCCGAGCGCCAACCGACAAGCCTCAACCTGGTTGAACTTAGTGAGAAAGCCACACTCTGGCGTGATAAAATAGCGGGCAGCAGCAAGGGCAGTTCTGAATAGGACATACAGCCTTGATGAGTGGGCATGAGCTACAACCCGCTCATCAAACACTACAGTATGGGCCCGCGATATTGATGCTAATTACATTGTTCACGCTCGCAAGCCTGCCGCCTAAACAGCTCAACTGATAAACAACCCGGTATTAGATACTATGCAAAACCCTCTGGAAGCCGTACTGTTTGATCTCGATGGCACACTGCTCGATACCGCACCGGATTTTGTTTATATTCTTAACCAGCTACTAGCGGAATACCAAAAACCGGCCCTGCCTTCAGATATCATTCGCAGCACCGTCTCTAACGGCGCCCGAGCACTGGTCAGCCTTGCCTTTGAAATTGATGAGGATCATGCCGACTTCCCGGTTTTGCGGGCTCGCCTGTTAACGCTTTACACCGAGCACCTAGCCGTCGCTACAACGCCCTTCCCGGGCATTATAGATACACTGGTTTTCCTCGCTGCCAAGAATATTCCCTGGGGCATTGTTACCAACAAACCCAAGGCCTATACAACGCCACTAATGGAGCGAATCAAGCTGGAACATCAGGCAGATGTGGTGATCTGCCCCGAGCATGTCACGCAGACAAAACCCCACCCGGAGCCACTTTTACTCGCCTGTAAAATGCTTGACTGCCGACCAGCCAATACCATTTATATTGGCGATCATCGTCGCGACATTGAAGCGGGCAGATTGGCAGGAATGAAAACAGTTGCAGCCAGTTACGGCTATATCCATGCCGATGACCCTGTCGATAGCTGGAATGCTGATCACTGTGTCGACTCGGCGACAAAAATCACCGCCATTCTTGAGTGCTATTTATAATCTTCTTGCCTGATACACAACCAAATACCTGCAATAGAGCCTTAGACCAAACAAACAGCACAACAAGGTACTACGATGTTTGACTACAAAGCCCCGCATAACCTCCTTAAAGACCGTGTAATCCTGGTGACCGGTGCCGGGGACGGCATTGGCCGGGCCGCGGCAAAATCATTTGCTCACCATGGTGCCAGCGTAATCTTGCACGGTAGAAATGAGCAAAAACTGGAAGCACTCTATGACGAAATAGAAACAGCAGGTCTACCCCAGGCTGCTATCTATCCGATTGATCTTGAAACCGCCGACTACGAAACCTTTTTCGAGATGCAGCAAAACCTTGGCAATGAATTTGGCCGACTCGATGGCCTGCTACATAACGCCGGGATGCTTGGCCAACGCACCCCCATCGAACACACCAAAACCGATGTCTGGCAGAAGATCATGCAAGTTAATGTCAATGCGGTTTTTTTAATGACCAAGGCGCTTTTGCCACTGCTCAATGAGTCAGCAGACGCATCCCTGCTATTCACCTCCTCCGGTGTTGGTCGCCAGGGTCGAGCTTTTTGGGGTGCCTATGCGGTCTCAAAATTTGCCACCGAAGGCCTGATGCAGGTGCTGGCCGATGAGCTGGAAAACATCAGCAACACTCGAGTTAACAGTATCAACCCCGGCGCCACCAATACCGCCATGCGACGACTCGCCTATCCCGGCGAAGTTCCCAACAGCAACCCCTCACCCGAAGAAATCATGAATGCATATCTGTATTTAATGGGGCCGGACAGCAAAGGCGTGAATGGGCAAGGCTTCGACGCGCAATAGTATTATCAGTATTGGCTAGCTTTCCCGCAGGCTGTCTTTGTTGTTTAACACATAAAGTATCATTACTCATCTTTGATATTTAGGTCGTTTGGCGCTTTATGAGATTACATATATATCTCATTTGATCGTAATTAGTGTCAAAATCCTACAATTTTTTGCATAAAGTGCATGCTGTGAAAATGAACACTGCGGCAGGCAGCTTTGTGCCAAGCAATGCCATTAACTTAAGGAGTGACTTTCACTTGTAGCCTTGATTGAGCTTGTGAAATCAGGGAGTTTTTGCCCAGCAAGCCACCAGCGTGATTTGCACTAACGCTCGGAGGAAAATATGGAATACGCAAGTTTGCGGCGGGTATTTTATACGAAAAACCCTGATTTCGTTCCTCAATCAAGGCTACGAAAAACAGCTCAAAAGGAGTATATATCAAGTGCGCTGTTATCACTTCAATTTTAGATTTATTGATTGGTGCGGGGGCCGCTTGTACTCTGTTTTAGGTGCACCCTACCTCATGGCGGCTTTGAGCCCAGACATTATCTGTATTGAAATGACATTTCATCTGATAACCAACATCTTTTTCCGACAGACTCTTTGCACCAACAACAAAACAAGCCAGAAGCCATCACGTCAAAATCCCATCATTTAGGCCAATTGGCCACTCAAATCCACGGATTTTACCCTGTCGGATTATTGACATCGGAAAAATTATTCCGCTTTTTCTTGATACTAACAATTAGAATATAATCCTACCTTATTGTTTTATAAAGAATTTATATTTTTCGTAAAAACTTGGCACGCATTTAGCTATCCCTGTAACAACACTCATTGAACGATGCGATACACAAAAGATGAATCAAACCGGTTTTTACAGCGAGCAACACAAGATGGCCA
>JAUXDF010000157.1 GCA_030618505.1 Spongiibacteraceae bacterium
ACGGCCATTGGTCATATCCACCTTAAAGTTACGAAAACGAATCGAGTCAATGGAGTCATCCCTTTGGCTAGAGTCATCCCAGCCAACAGCCTGCCCAAGCATCCCAATAAATTCAACGACATTCATCGCCATTAGATCAGGATCACCAGAATCGTAACTTTGACCCACTTTTATATTGATACCCTTGTTGGTAGCGCCGGCACCGAACTGGGTATAAACCGCCATAGGGTTGGACATGTCTTGAACTTCACTTTCTTTGGCCGTACTTTCTTCAGCACTTGCAGAACTAACGGCGAAAGAACCTAAAAAAACAGATAAAACCAAAGCTTTTTTTCTTGAAATATTCATAAATTCTCACTGATTGCTAATAGCGGTTAATATAAGGATTAGGCAGAAAAAAATCTCTAAAAAGAATAACTGACACCAATCAATGGGCCCGTTGTTTTGGTATCAAAAACAAAACCATTGTCATCATAATCCACATCAACGTAGCGCAAAGCATAACGCATTGACCAGCTATCGGACAAAGTTTGATTCGCTGTTAGCGCAAGCTGAAAAGAAGAGTCAGAACCCACGCCAAAACCACCCAACTCCAACTGCCCTATCAATGACCACTTCTCGGCGAACTGCCAATTACTAATCACCCCGATCAATGGATCCAGCCAGTCATCCCCAATACTCACGCGCTGGGCATTTTGACCCGGCCCCTGAAACTGTATGCTTGCTACCGTGTCAATATCTACCTGTCGGATGCCTCCATAGAGGTAAAAGTCGTAGTCGGCATTATTGATCAATCGGTACCCCACATCAAGATCCCAGAATGTTTCTCTGGCGGTAATATCCGTATTGGCTATAGTCAGACCGCTGTTTCCGATCGTCATGGACAGATCATCCACCAACTTCATATAAATATAGTCAGTCCATATTACCCAATCGCCCTTGCTCGCTTTAAAGGCAATCAATGCAGCGCTATCGAGACGCTCAGCAATATCGCTAAAACTCATATCCAGCTCGACCACCATATCGCCAACAAGCGGTACATCTGTTTGGCCAATATCACCTTGCTGAGAAACCCCCCAAATATAGGGCGTTATTTGAAACTGCCATTGTTCCTCGGCGTGTGCCTGAAAAGCCAATAAGGGTGCGATCATCAATAAAGATTTTTGGAAAGTTTTCATTTATCGACTCCCAATATTAATAACTAAGAAAACCAGGAGCCACAGCTAAATCTGTGAGTCCTGGTTTTTGAGTTCAATTATCCGTGCGGGATAACTTACTTTTTACTTTGCTCTTCAAGAAGCTTGTTATTTTTTTGCTGTAGGGTCCATTCTTGACCCATACCCTTTTTCAGGCTGTCTGGTAGGCCATCTAAAGGCACCACAAGAGTACTCTTCACTGGCCACTCTTCTAACAATACAGGGTGGTAGCCTTTTGGATAGTATTTCTTCGGATTAATCTCCTGCTCACGCACAAAGGGCTCTTGGATTTTTGTTCTGTCCGTTGGCGGTAAAGGCACCACTAACTGACCATTAGAGAAATCAAATTGTGGCGAACGGTTATTGGGGAAATCAGGCAAAATACCTTCACGTACCCAAACCAGATCTTTTGTCATGTTAACAACAATGCCGTCTGGCGCACCAAAATGATAAGGCCCTTTCCAGTGGTGACGAATCTCGGCAACCGCCTCCTCATTCTGATAAGGGTCAAAAGCCATGTGTGTGGTCATAAACATACGAGGTTTAATCTGATTAGCCAGATAACCTGCGGCATAGGCTGGGGTATGATGTGTATCAACGGTATAACGGCCTAAAAATGGTGGTACACCCTGCACACCCGAGCTGATTTCTAGCAACTCTGGCTGCATTTCAGTGACGTAAAGATCACAGCCTTTGGCATATTTGATATCAAGCTTGCTAGGGCGACCATCACCAGTCCACACAAAGCACATGTCATTCCAGTCAAGACGGTAACCTGATGCACCATCTTTGGCGTGGGAGCGTTGCCAATGGATTACTTTTACGCCATTTTCTTCATAAACAACGCCGCCGTTATCGCGAAAATCAAATTCGTTAACTTTGATGTCCCAGCCTTTTCCCACCGGGAAAACACTAAAAGCATCGATATGCCAGCCCAACATTTTTCTCATACCCTCAACCATGGCTTTTGTACCGTATTCTGGCGTACGCCCTGAAGGACCATGAACCGTTAGCTGCTCATGCCAACCACCCGACCATGTGCCAAACATCCACAAATAAGGCAATGAGCCAAAGTGATCAACGTGTAAGTGAGTGATAAAAACATCGTTTATCTGATTGAGGGCAACTCGGGCGGCAACATAATTTGACACCGAACCTTCACCCATATCAAAAACAAATTTATCGCCATTACCCAGCTCGACAAAAATTGAGGTATTCATCTGTCCTGGACGAATCGAGGGAGATGTTCCCATAAAGGTCACCCGCATTTCTTCAGGCTGAACTTCCTCCGTGCCTGGAAACCAGTTGGCCGCACTTTGTAACCACGGCATGGGCTTTACACCTTCAAATAACAAACCTTCCTTCCATCGGTCACCCGGTACACCACCGGATAATGCTGCCTGGATATCTTCCTTTGAGGAAGGTTCCTGAATCGGTGGCGCGGCCGCAAAAGCCTGAGAAACTCCAGCCACCAGCAACATTGCCAGCGCCCTGCGAAAATATTTGATCATGGTACTCTCCTTATTAAAAAAACAATCGTTTTAAAATATATACGGCTCTATTGAAGCCCCCTTAATGGTGTAGCCCGTTGGCCCCTCGTCAGTTTCAACAGTCTGTAATCGCATATTGCCCTTCACCCATAAAGGCGCGTAAGGGTTTTCTATGGCTAATGCCTGCTCAAGGTAGACATATACCAACTGGTTCGGATCATGATGGATATGTGCTCTCACATGATGCTCTAAGAAGGGCACAAGAATAAATGCCGAGACAACATTTTTCTCGAATTTAACAGGAATCATAAACCCGGGTATTTTGACGTGTTTATTGTCCAGAGTCTTAACAAGTGAAGCCTTGTCGACATGATGATGTGTATCTTCGTTCGATGGGTCAGGAAGGATCATAGGGCGACTCCAATTTTCGGGAATCAATTCAGCCCATTCCAGTGCTGTATAACTGGCGGCATCCTTTTCCGACGCTTGCGCCTGAGGGAAAAAGCCAAACAGCGTCATAAAAAATATGGCTAATAGCGTCCTGTAACGCAGCGCAATAGAAGTACCTGGACGATCATCTGGAAAAAAGGGCAACTTTTATTTCCTTACTAAAACGTTTTAATAGAAATCATTATAATCAAACCATACGTTATGCCAGGTACAATTTATACCTAATCCAGCGGCTCAATCCAGCAAAATATTTTGCAAACCGTCTATTTCTTTTTGGCTTAAGCCTAGCCTGTCTCGCAATTTCATCACCGAAGGCTTGATCGAGCGTCTCCACATAACATCAATCTCAGTTGACGCTGACAGGTGTTCGATGAACCCTGCCAACGCACTGAACGTTGATAGAAAACGACCTTAGGAGACAAGCCAAACTACCCGCGGTTGACCAGAACATTTTGTTCTATCTTATCCTGGTTTAAGGGTTATTAAACTCCCCAATCAGCATCAAAATTCTCCAGCATTTTTCCTCGTTTCTTCAATACCTTTTTAATATCAAAAGGAACGTCCTTCTGTTTGAATCGAGGTTGACTGGCTTCAATCAACTCCGGACGCGCATCTTTGATGCCCTTAAATGGCAAGCCTTGAGCCATAGGGGTATTGGGATAGGATTCCATCCAAACTTCATGGCGAGCTTTCATTGCGGTAAATACGCCCTTCAACGGAAAGCCTTGCAGCATTTTTGGTTGAACTTCACGAGGATCAGTATAAAGATCATGGAATGCGGCACCACTTAAACCCGGTAACTCACCCACCCACCGGCGCTTAAAACGACCTTTAACTGTTGCAGCATAGACATTACCCGTATAGATATGAACATAATCACGTCGACTATGGGTATCGCCTTCTAGAATTAGGGCTGTTTGGTCAATACCATCGATAATACGATTTGTTGGAATGTATTTAGTCGCACCACCAAGACGGGCAAATGTGGTGTAAAGATCCGTAGCATGAACAATATCACCGATAAGGCTACCCGCCTCAATCACACCAGGCCAATAAGCCAAAGCCGCTACACGCACACCACCTTCCGTAAAGTCACCTTTACCACCTCGATAAATATGATCAACCATTCCAGGAGGGCCGTTATGAACCATAGGGCCATTATCCGCCATCAAAATAACCAAGGTATTTTCAGAAATGCCCAGTGCTTTTAATTCTTTTTTCATTTCACCGATAAAAGGATCTAATCGGACGAGTCCTTCCTGTAACAACCCACCACTTAGCGTTAACTTTTCAGGGTAACCAGTAAACTGTGTGAGCTGTGGCCAATAAGCAACATAGAAAGGTTTTTTAGCGGTGGCATTCTTTTTAATAAACGCCATCGTTCTTATTTTAGTTTCTGCCGATATTTTGTTGTAATCCTTAAGATCACCCGTCTTCACAAACTCGGTTACCGGGCCGCCTTTTTTACCTTCCAATGCCCAAACATAACCTTTTGGACGCCAGCCTTTGTCCATATCGTATGGGTCATCAGGCCAAATTTCCGGATGCATGCTTGTTGGCATGATTCCACCAGCTCTTTCCACCTGCTCTACATATAAGCTGGGGACCTGATTATAAGGTGTCCATAATGCCTCATCATAACCTTGCTTGGTCATGTAGCTTTCTTCGATATCACCAAGGTGTGATTTACCATAGAATGCCGTTGCGTAACCCGCTTTACTAAGCACTTCAGCGATGGTTACTTCGCTTGCTGGTAATCCTGCGTATTCATACGGGAAACCTGTGTTATACATACCACTACGAATAGGATGCCTGCCAGTGATTGATGCTGCGCGCGTCTGAGTGCAGGCAGGTTCAGAATACATACGGGTAAAGTACGCGCCTTCCGCTGCAATTTTATTGAGCTCGGGGGTTTCAAAACCACGATTTTTCTGCAGCGCAGGAATACCAATCTCACCTACGGGTGTGTCGTCCCACATAATATGGATGATATTAGGCGGCGTACCATATTTATCCTTCAGTGCCTTGAGCTTTTTATCCAGCTCCTTATCCTGCGCGGCCCACTTTTCACCATGCTGCGCTTTTAGCACATAAAATTCGGCATCGTGAATAATATCTTTCGCCTGCACACTCCCTGCAACGACTGCCACTGACAAAGAGCTTGCCAATAGTGAGGAGCGCAGGACTTTATTAATATGCCTACGTTTTGGTTTATACATTGTATATTCTCCTTTGGATAAAACCCTACTTTTTAGGGGGGTCAGATAAAATGGCTAATTTTCAAATATAAAGTTTGGCTAGCCCGGACAAAAGATAATTTCTATCCTCTTATCCAATAAAGCCTTAATGTAAATCGTTATAATAAAATAGTGCACTAAACTCGACAGATTAAGTGCTTTTTTTGAATAACAAGATCAAATTCTATACAGCTCACTAAGCTGCAAAAATTCAGTGAGCCCTGCCAGCATGCCCGCTTACCGCGTTGCTCATTAAAAGTTTGATATAAATCGCATTATCAGTAAAAATGAAATTCAATAACATCAAAAAAACGCAAAAACGCAAAGGATTAGCGATGAATAATCACTTATCAGTTATTGATCTGCGCTTTAAGGAGTTTGAAGAACTTAACGAAGCTGTTCAGGGCTGGAATATTGATTTTCGCCCGCTCAGCCAAGGCGATCATTTTTCTGAACTACAGCAAATCGTCACACCGCAACTGACCTTTACACGCGCCCACTTCAACAACATTGTTGATCAACGCGGAAGCTCAGCGAAGGGCTTTAGGACATTTTCCATTTTGGCAGATATGAGCAGAGACACCTTTTGGTGTCATCAAAGCATCGGCCAGCATGAGCTAATTATATTTCCCGTCAGTGGTGAGTTCACCGCCATTTCCCAGACAAATTTTAATGTCTATGCCTTCGATATTGACGAACAGTTACTTATTGATATGACCGCTGCTCTCTACCACCAGGACTGGTTTAGCTTGGTCAACAACGAAAGCCGAGTGATCAACTGCGAACCCACTGATATCGAAGCACTACGCTTGTTGTTAAAAATGCTCTCACAGCAGGGAAAGAATTTTTGCAATACCACAACGAGCGAAGCTAGCTGGGCGAAGCTACATTTTGAAGAAAATCTGGTAGAGCAACTATTAAAATGTATTCTTGGTAACGATAACAAACCAAATAAAAATCATCCCAGCAAAAAAGCGCTGGCTTTAAGCCGTGCCATTGAATATATAGAAACCGCACCACAGGATTCAATAACGGCAACTCAATTATCAAAAGTATCAGGGGCCAGCCAGCGCACATTGGAATACGCATTTAAAGCGCATTTTGGCTTAGCTCCCAAGGCCTATATAAAATGTGCGCGCCTGCATGCGGCACATAAAATGCTCTATCATGCAAAAGGTACCCACCAGCAAATCAACGAAATCGCCAATCAGCAGGGCTTTTGGCATATGGGGCAGTTTGCGGCGGATTATAAGAAGCTGTACGGGGAGTTGCCGTCTGAGACTTATCGGTATAGGTCATGAAATGCAGGACGCGCTTTCAGCACCATTCCAAGAGACAAATATATGGGAGCCTGTTGGCTATTTGTGCGGCACATCAGGCGGCAGTATTTGTGATTAAGTCTGAGCAGCGAATATAACTACTCTATTGGAGTGGACTAATCCTTAAGAGCTATTTTTTGTAGGTTTAAAATCAATTCTTCTTGTTCATTATCACTCAACGGCCCGATTACTTTTTGATTAACCTCTTTTATCAGACGGGGGAGACCCTTGCCTGTTTCTTTTCCTTTGTCGGTTAAGTGAATAAGGAAAGAGCGCCTACTGTTGGGATCAGCGTGGCGTTTAGCAAACCCCAATTTCTCTCAAGAAAATAAATTATTACCAGGCTGAGCCGCCCTGAATATACCACGCGGTATCTTCTGGCCCTCGAGCAACATCCACTCCCATATAGAAGCCATATCGTTTTGCGACTTGGTAACGAAAACCTGCGCCTTTACTTATTTGTGTTGTTGCCTCTTTAAAACCATCCCAATCATCTGCAGCGCGCCCGCCACCGCCAAAGGCCAACAGACTCCAGCGATTGTCA
Source organism: Spongiibacteraceae bacterium (assembly GCA_030618505.1). Lineage (GTDB taxonomy): Bacteria > Pseudomonadota > Gammaproteobacteria > Pseudomonadales > PIVM01 > JAUXDF01. Next base: position 7,237 of record JAUXDF010000157.1, read on the forward strand.
ATTTTCCACGTGCCTTCCAACTCAGTTAGCGCGACACGATCACCTCTGTAGCGCCCAAACGCAATGCCTCGAAGGTCTATG
>JAUXDF010000171.1 GCA_030618505.1 Spongiibacteraceae bacterium
GGGAGAGCAAAGTTGATATTTCTCCCACTGCTTGCAATGGATACGGTAATTGCGACTGAGCAGACAACCCAATCTTATCGAGATCACCCTCAAGTGTCAGTTGAAGCTTCAACGGCAATACTTCTTCCACTATATTGGCAGCCACGGAAAAGGGGTAGTGATCGATAAAATCAATCTTTCCATTAAGTGCTATATTCAGCTGATCATAGTTTGCAGAGAGGCTGATAATGGTCAGTTTTGTTGATGTCATTTCTGCAGAAGCAGTGATCGATTCAAGTTGCTGGCTAGAATCACCATCCAACCAAAGGAACTCATTTAATACCAGCTCTTCAATAACGATAGGAAAAGGCAGTGAAATCTCTGTCAAACTCACTTCACCTATTTCGTGTTTTTCTTCACTTTGCTCCAACAGTCTTATCTGCAGAGACTTCGCTGTTAGTTTTTTTATACATAATTTACTTGTAATCAGACACGCAAGTTGCCACTGCGCAGAAAGCTTCTCCGCGTTAATAGTTAGTTCAGGGCTATGCCAGATAAGTTGAGTCAACTTAAGCTCACTCAGTACGCTACCACTTTCAACGTCAATGCGAAGACCAAAATCCAGATCATTAACACGCCTTGCTGCCCACTCGGCGCCAGACTGTGTTAACAATAACCAATAACTGACACTAGCAAGCAAGACCAGAAAAACAATAAAGGAAACATTAATACTACGAAATAAAACGGCCTTCATAAAGGAGGCCCCATTGATATGTGAATCTGATATTTATCATCATTTTCATCCTGATCCAGAGGAAAGGCCAGATCAAAACGGATTTGGCCAATGGGAGAAAGCCAACGCACTCCTGCACCAACACCCGTCGAAAAATTATCACTGGAGTCATTATAGGCTCGCCCGGTATCAACAAATAACGCGCCACGCCAGGCATCAGCAAAACGATGACTCAACTCCAGACTGCCAACATTTAGAAAACGGCCACCAACCAGATCGTCATTTTCATTTCGTGGAGCCAGGCTTTCAAAACTATAGCCCCTTACTGTTTGATCGCCACCGGTAAAAAACCGCTGTAAAACAGGAACCTGAAAAATATCATCGGTGGCAATAGCTCCACCCTCAAAGCGAACCGTCAGCAAACTATTATTATTGCCTAAATCTACCAGCCATTTAACCAGGCCATGGGCTTTAAAAAAATTGGTATCCGAACCCAGCGCCTCACCACTGGTACTTAAACCTATCCAATAACGCGAACCACTCAGCGGATCAATACCCGCTGGCAACATAGTTCTTGACCAGGCAACACCGGGTATCATATACAAAACCTCAGTTGTCGGCTGCTCTCCCACCTTAGACGTTTCGTTATCTATATCCAGACTGTAATCGGTGCGCCATTCATCCTCATCTATATGCGTTAATAGCGTACCCACAGAAATTAGTTCCGTTTTGGTATCCTCAACATCCTTGCGTTGATAGCCAGTATCAAACTGCAAAAAATGCCGCAGTGGTTCGCGCAAGGGAATAACATAGCGCCCGGTAATTTCCTGTTGAATTTTGGATATATTCGCCTCCACATGAGAGGAATGTCCCCTGGAATTTAGCTGCGGCTGCTCCCAACGAAACTTCGCTCGCGGTCCGGTATCAGTACTATAACCAAGACCTACATCATATTGGTGCTGCTTGGAATCAAGCAGGTGCACCAGCAGGTTTACCCGGTAATCATCGGTTCTTTCTTGATTAACAACAGCGGATTGAAAATAATTACTATCGAGAAGATTTCTGCGAAAAAGCAAAAGTTGTTCCGTTTCAACCTCCTCCCCACTGACAAAGGGTGTTAAACGCAGCAAAAGATCCTCATCCAGGTCACTTCCTTCAAAACGGATACTACCAATTTTGTAACGATGCCCCGTATCCAGTAACAACTGTACCTGTGCAGTCAAATCCTGCAGATTAACCAGCAAAATATTTTTGCTATAGGCGGCATCCATATAACCATTACTCTGGCATATTCTTAACAGCATGCGCTTAAACTGCTCATACTTATCGTGCGAAAGAATATCGCCCCGTTGAAAGGTTTGCTGATCAAGAAATTGAGTAATGCTTGGGAATCCCGCCCCCTCCCCCTCAACCTTGATTTCCGCCTCGCTCAAACGTACTGGTTTGCCCGGATCAACCGTCAAACGCAGTCTATTTTTTTTAATCGTATATGTTACCTCAGCATTATAATAACCCAGCGCCCGACTTGCTTTGCGTGTAACCTCGGCAACACGTCGAGACAGCTGATCCTTATCCCCTAGATCTTCTTTTGATAGCTTCCCAAAATGAGCAAGAATATTTTCTTCCATTGATTTGGAGACACCATCAACGCTAATGTTGACCTGCGCATGCAACACTACTGAAAAAGATAACAACAACACTAGCGCCAGCGTATTGGCCAGTTGTTTAACTGGCTTCCATCTGAAAACTCTTTTTGTCGTTTCTGGATGAAAACAAACTAGTGTCCATCCAGAAACTGGTAGTTTTCGATAATTAAGTTCGGTCATAGCCAACACCAATCTAGCTCCTAGGCCTTTTCAAGGCCTTTAAGTCGCAAGATTGGTGTTGGCCATGACCTCTTTGTTTAATTTCTGGATGGGCACTAACTAACATCAAACAAGAGACCTTTTTGCGACGATAATGCCATTAAGATCAGCATAGAGATAATCACCGGGTTTAAAACTGGCACCACCAAAACGTACGGCAATATTCTCTTGCCCCTCGCCTCGCTTTTCTGTTTTCAAAGGAATCGCATTCAAGGCCTTTATACCAAGATCAAGTTCTGACAAAATCTCTACATCGCGAACACAGCCATTAATGACAATACCCTGCCAGCCGTTTTTAAGCGCTTTGGCCGCCAGCATATCACCGAGCAGGGAATGCCTGAGCGATGCACCTCCATCCACTACCAACACCCCTCCCTGGCCATTACGCTCAACCGCCTTTTTTACCAGGGTATTATCTTCAAAGCATTTAACCGTTTCAATAACACCGGAAAAATTGAGTTTTTTGCCGTAGTCTCGAAATATGGGTTCTACAACCTGTACTTCATCGGCATATTCATCACAAAGATCGGGTACAGACGATGTCATTTTCCCACCTCATTTTACTGGTTTTTTTATCGCTTATTCGCACGCAGCACAGCTGGATTCCGAGTTTGGAACATTACTGATCATTCAGCAGCTATTATCACGCAAATAAGCGCTATGTCCCAGCCCATTCCTTGCTGAAAAGCCGTTTTCAGGTTCTGCGTTTCGCAGCCTGCAATGGCTGTGCTATAGTCCGCCCAACTGTTCGAATTTTATACGCTCTCTATTGATCCAGATGCAGGAACCGATCATGTCACACTCAGCCCCCTTATCACCTCAAGGCCCGACCTCCATCAATGCTAGCAGTTTTATAGAAAATGCCCTTAAGCGACAACGCGAAGCCTACAACAATGAGCCGATGCCCTCTCTGCAACAACGCATACAGCAGCTTAAAACACTAAAAAGGGCACTACTTGAAAACCGCCCACAGCTGATCGAGGCAATCTCCGCCGATTTTAAAGGCCGCTCCAGTGATGAAACCCAACTAGCAGAATTATTGCCCTCGGTTGGCGGCATTAATCATACCATTCGCCACCTTAAGCGTTGGATGAAAGCAAAACGGCGCTTTGCTGGCCTGCAGTTTTTGCCTGCCTCGGCCAAAGTAACCTACCAACCCTTAGGTGTTGTAGGCATTGTCGTCCCCTGGAACTACCCGCTATTTCTTGCTGTTGGACCGATGACCTCAGCCATAGCAGCAGGCAATAGAGTAATAATTAAGATGTCGGAGTTCACACCGCACACCTCTGAGCTGTTTGCCTCAATGATGGCCAGTTATTTTTCCGAGGATACCGTAACGGTTATCAATGGTGACGCCGAAGTAGCCGCCGCTTTTAGTCAACAAGCCTTTGATCACCTCCTGTTCACCGGAGCGACCAGCATCGGCCGCCATGTGATGCGTGCCGCCAGCGAAAATCTTACGCCGGTCACCCTGGAGCTTGGCGGTAAATCACCCGTCATTATCGGTGATGACATTGATATCGAAATGGCCGCTGAACGAATCTGTTTTGGTAAATCCCTGAACGCAGGTCAAACCTGTGTTGCACCCGACTATGTACTGATTCCGCAAGATAAACAGCAGACCTTTATCGATGCCTATCAAGCCAGTTTTAAACGCATGTATCCCGCCGGATCAATCGGAGACGACTATTCCAGTATTATTAATCAACGCCAGCTTGGGCGCTTACAAACCTGGCTGGCCGATGCCGAACAAAAAGGCGCACAGACGATAGCACTTAGTGATGATGTTTTAAATGAAAGCCGTCGACTGATGGCACCACGCCTGATCACCCATTGCAATGATGAAATGACATTAATGCAGGAAGAAATTTTCGGTCCACTATTGCCGATAATCCCCTACAACAGCCTTGATGAAGCGATCAGCTACGTACAACAAAGGGATAGACCGTTGGCGCTCTATTATTTTGGTCACAACAAAGATGATCAACAAAAAGTGCTGGAGCAAACCCATTCCGGTGGCGTCTGTATCAACGAGACCCTCTCCCATGTCGCCGTCGATGACATCCCGTTCGGCGGTATTGGCCCCTCGGGCATGGGGAATTACCATGGTTATGAAGGTTTTCTTACCTTTTCACAGGCAAAAGGGGTATTAAGTAAAGGCAAGTTAAATTCATCAAAACTTATCTTTCCACCCTATAACAAATGGATCAACAAATTAATTTACTGGATTTTTATTCGTTAACGGTGGCGCCTCAATCATCACTACGCCACCACTGCAGAATTTGCTTATAGACATCCTCATGATTCACCAAATCAAGATGATTTAAGCCGGGAAACACCCGCGAATCCCTGCCCGATCTTTCAGTGGGCGTGCCATCAATACCCTCATCCTTGGCACTAAAGGGCGTAACCAGAATATCACCCAGGACCTTGGCGGCGGGATGATGCTCATCGGCAAACAGGTTGCCGGCCATAATGTAATGGTGCACATGGGGAATTAGCGGCAGTTTATTTTTCCTACCCAGACTGATCGCATCAGGGTGCCGGTCTTGCCAATCCTCGTCAATCAAATAACCATGGCGTAAATCCTTAATACCATCACTGCGCTGGTTAATCAGCTTGGCAACGATGCTAGTAATCGGAATCGGGACTCGGTGCAACACATAGGTAATAAGGTGGGCAAATTGCTCCAGGGGAGCACCCCGCAAAGGAGTGCCCAGCAAATACATACGCTGAAGCAGAGAAATCCAGTTTGCTTGTGTTTGGACTCCGTAATAGGCAGTACTGCGCGCTACCAGGCCACCCATACTATAACCAAACAAGTTCACCTCCTTTACCTCGACAGGCCAGGCACTCACTAAACGCTCAAGCAGTTCTGCCAACTCCTTGCCATTGGTAGAAATATGCCGTCCGGTGTTATAACGCACATAAATTGGCGTCACAGCCACATCCTCGGACAAGCGATTACCATAACTTTTGGTTTTACCAATTTTTTTGAGTTTGCCAGGATAAGCCCAAATACGCTCTGTCGACATCAGGCTGTGAACAAACACCGTTATAACGCCTGTCGCTGCTGGCAGTTGTTCAGCCAGATCCGCATCCAGATCAAGCTCTCTAGCCTTGTGGTTTGAAGCTGTTAGCAAAGTCATGGGAATAGCCAAAGAAGATTCATCCCGCGCCAGGCGATCGCCAACCACACCATTTAGTGCTGATCTTGCCTCACCGCGCAAACTCGGCAAAGCCGCAATCAGCCCCCACACTTGCGGGCGACTGTACCAGTGGGTCTTTTTTGCTGATTTCATTTCCTCTGCCAAGCCTGTATCCATTTGCACCTCGAATATTTTTAACTGCCTTAATATCACCTTTTCAGCTTAATACTACGTTGCTGAAAAAAGCATTGGCTGACTGAAACTATTTTTGACTACAAGATGCCACACCTTGTCGTTGGCTCTGCCGCTTATTATCCCTCCCTGCAAGTGTTATGATGACCTCCCCTTTTCAACACTCAGCCATCAATCATCAAACTTATGCACCTGCCAACCGTTAAAACTGATATACAAATCCGCTTTGCTGATTTGGACCCTCTGGGCCACGTATCCAACAATGCCTACAGTGAATATTTTGAAGTCGGTCGTGTCCACTGGTTAAGCGAAATAGAAGGCGAGCGCCCCTATGTGGTAGTGGCGCACCTGAGTGTCGATTTTATTAAGGAAGTCACCCTAAAAGACCAAATCCATGTCATTACCGCCTGTATCAAAAAAGGCAACAAGAGTTTAGAGCTGAGCCAAAACCTTTATGCCAATGGCGAATGTGTTAGCAAGTCCCGTGTGACTATCGTCGGCTTTGATACAAATAGCAGAAAATCACTTGAGTTGCTCAAAGGCTGGCAAGTTTCCATTAACGACCAAGAATAGCGCCGCTAGATTTCAGCGCTAAAGAAAAGCGGTAAGCATGGAGGATATTGAAAATGAACAAAAAAACACGATCTTAAATCAGACAGTTCGTAATGTTCTATATTCCCCGCTCCATATGCCACTTTTTAAAAATATTTACTAAAGTATCAATTGCAATCGGTTTGGCTATACAGCCGTCCATACCCGCCGCATAGCAACGATCAACATATTCCTGCACGGCATGAGCCGTCAGTGCATAAATACTAATTTGGCTTATTCCCCGGCTTTTTTCCAGCAAACGGATTTCCTTTGTCGCTTCGAACCCATCCATTTCAGGCATTTCGCAATCCATCAGAATGAAGCTAAAACATTCTTCAGGGTTGTTCAGTGATGCGGTATAGCGCTCAAGCGTTTTTTTACCATCGGGTGCGATCACAAAATCCAGCCCCAGGTGTTTAAGCATGGCAGCCATAACCTGTTGATTAACTGGATTATCCTCCGCCACCAGAATACTCATACCGCGACCACAGAACATCCCACTATTATTATCACTGCTCTTTTTGACTTCACTGTCTTT
>JAUXDF010000426.1 GCA_030618505.1 Spongiibacteraceae bacterium
AATTAAGTCCGCTCCTGGCCAACGCAAATCTAGCTCCTAGGCCTTTTCAAGGCCTTTAAGTCGCAAGATTTGCGTTGGCCAGGATCTCTTTGTCTAATTTCTGGATGGGCACTAACTAGTATTTTTGAAGCCCAGAACCTCGAAACTCAGCTACCGAAAACCGGGAAAAAAGTTTATATGTGGGCGATTTGCTGCGTTTCAAGGGGTGTCGTTATGAGATGAGCAACTACGAGATGAGCCATTAGCCCACCTTACGTTTGATCAACAGGGTGTCGATGCCTTTATTAACCAGCGTACTGCGTGCTTTGGCGTATTTGGAGCGTGATTTGAAAGGGCCAACCAGTATTCGATGCCAGGTTTCACCACCTCGGCCGCTGCCGGTTTCTATTTTTGCATCCATGCCCATTAAAATAAGTTTGGCTCTGAGGCGGTCAGCATCGTCATAGTTGCGAAAGGAGCCGGCCTGGAGGATGTAGATGTATTGCTGTTTGGGTCTTAGCTCTTCCTCTGGTATATCAGCAACCGGTACTTCTCTTTCGGGCAATAGCGTATAGAAGTCAAAGCGTGGTTTATTGCGCTTATTGTCACTGTTTTTGCCAGTTTTTGCTTCCGGCTTTGTGCTTGCTTTTGCTGGTTTGGCAACACTGTCTTGTTCTACGGATTCAATGGCGGCAGGGGAGAGGTCTGCCAGATACACCAAAAAGGCAATAAATAAACCAAAGACAAGGCCGGTAAATAGCCAGACCCAACCTGGAACCTGCGTTTTTTTAGCGGCGGGCCTTTTTTTAGTGGGTTTACGTTTTTTTGCGAAATCGTGGCTCATTAGCTGCCTTTGAACAGGGTCGGCGGATCCAGTGGGCGGCAATTATCGCTTTATCACTGGTGCCTTGCCAAGTGTTGGTTTGTGTTTTTTATTATGGGGGCTTTCTGGTTTTAATACATGTCTTGTGGATCAATGTCCACTGACCAGCGAACCTTTCTGGCAGAACGCAGTGATTCAAGTTGCGGAATCAGCTGTTTGAGCAATTGTTGTAATTGTTGCCGTTGTGTTGAAACGAATAGTAGCTGAAAGCGAAAACGACCGGCTTTTTTAGCCAGGGGTGAGGGCAGGGGGCCGAGCATTCGTATAGGCAGGTTTAAATTTTCAGCCGCAGCTCGCACTTCCCTTAAAAATATTTCCGAGGCCTGTGGTTGTTGGTGTTCGCTGCGCACTAGTGCCATAAACCCGCAGGGGGGCAGTCCCAGCTGTTTGCGCTCTGCCAGTAAATCCTGAGCAAAGGGGTGATAACCACGGGATATCAAGGTGGTGATCAGCGGGTGTTCTGGAAAATGGGTTTGAATATAGACTTTGCCCGGTTTCTCTGCGCGTCCGGCACGGCCGGCAACCTGTATTAACAGTTGTCCCATGCGTTCGGGGGCGCGAAAATCTGCTCCAAATAAGCCCGCGTCTGAATCAATAATGGCGACCAGGGTAACATCGGGAAAGTGGTGGCCTTTAGCCAGCATCTGGGTGCCGACCAAGAGGGCAGAGCCACCACGGTTAATGGCATCGACCATATTTTGCATGGCGTTTTTTCGCTGGGTGGTATCACGATCAATGCGAAACAAAGGAGTGTCGGGAAATAACTGCTGCAATATTAACTCACAGCGCTCGGTGCCTTGGCCGAGTTCCGCCAGTGGTTGGCTTTTACATTGAGGGCAGCGTTGTGGCAGCGCTTGCTGGTGGTCGCAATGATGACAGTGCAGGTGGGCCGGGCTGCGATGGACGGTCATCTTCAGTTCGCAGTGGTGACATTGCGCAATCCAGCCGCAGTCATGACATATTAAGGTGGGGGCAAAACCGCGTCGATTTAAAAAGATCAGCACTTGCTGTTGTGCTTCGATGGTTTCTTTAATGGCTTCGATAAGCTCGGGCGAGAGGCCTTCGGTAAGTTCTTGATGACGAATATCGATCAGCCTGAAATCCGGAGGCTGGGCATTGCCTGCGCGTTGGGTTAGTTTTAGGTGCTGATAGCGACGATATTGGGCATTGTGCAGGGTTTCAATTGAGGGCGTGGCGCTGCCGAGGACAACCGGGATGTTCTCATATTGACCTCGCATCACCGCCAAATCACGGGCAGAGTAGCGAAAACCTTTTTGCTGTTTAAAAGAAATATCATGTTCTTCATCAATAATGATGATGCCTGGTTTGGCCATGGGGACAAAAATTGCCGAGCGTGTGCCGATAATAATGCCGGCCTGATCACGGCTGCTTTGCAGCCAGCTATCGAGTCTCTCTCGGTCGTTTAAGCCGGAGTGAAGCGCAACAATGGGGCAGTGAAAGCGGTTTTTAAAGCGTTTGACGGTCTGGGGTGTCAGGCCTATTTCCGGTACCAACACTAGTGCCTGCTTGCCTTGCTCGAGTACCGCCGCAATAGCTTGCAGGTAAACTTCGGTTTTACCGCTGCCGGTGACACCTTCCAGTAGTAACACTGAGAAATGCTTTATGCTGGCAATGATCTTATCGGTTGCCTGCTTTTGTTCTTCGTTGAGACTTAAAGGTTTTTCTGCTGCCTGGGTGGGTGTATCGACCTGAGGTGGGGCTTCCAGTTGAAATTCTTCAATCAGTTTTTTGTCTTTTAAGGCTTTGATGACGGCTCTGCTATGGCCATCTTCTAGTATTTCCCTTAGTGCAAGCGCCTGGTGTTGGCGCAGTACTCGTATAAGCAGCTGTTGTTTTTTTGCTCGAGATAAAGAATCATCAGCCAGTCCTTTGCCCCAGGTGCTGAGGCGTAAATAGCTGTGTTGACGTCCGCTTAGAGCTTCACCTTTACGCAGCAAGGTAGGTAGTACACTAAGCCAGCTTTCCCCCAGGGGGTGATGATAATAGTCAGCGGACCAGCGCAGCAGTTTAATGATGGCTGTTGGCAGAATTGGCGCATCATCCAGAATAGCGAGGGCCGCTTTTAGTTTGTTTTTTGCCAGCCCGCTCTTCTCGCTGGTGGAGATCAGGATGGCAACAACCTCCCTGTTGCCCAGCGGTACCAGTATGCGTATGCCAGTCTTTAAGTTTTGGTATTGTTCTTTGGGTAGGCTTTCAGGGGGGAGGTAGTCAAACAGTCGCCGCAGTGGAGTGGGT
>JAUXDF010000364.1 GCA_030618505.1 Spongiibacteraceae bacterium
TCCTGTTATGTATTATTTTGTAGTGCAGGCTAGAATGACTTCATTAATGTAAAAGGAGATCGACAATGGGCGAAGAGGCTAATATAGAAGAAACTACAATCGAAGGTGTTAACTATGGCCCGCTGGCCTGCCTGGTGGGTAACTGGAAGGGTGACAAAGGCGTTGATGTGGCCCCGGAACCCGATGGCGAAGAAAAGAATCTTTATTATGAGACGATTATTTTTGAAGCAATAGGTGATGTCAGTAATGCTGAAGAGCAGGTTTTATCAGTGCTGCGTTATCATCAGGTGGTGAGTAGAAAATCCAATGATGAAGTCTTTCATAATGAAACGGGTTATTGGATGTGGGATCCAAAAACTAATATTATTATGCAGTCCTTTTCAATTCCTCGTGGAGTCTGCGTGTTGGCCGGCGGACAGGCGAGTGTGGCGGGGGAAAAAGAAACTGTATTGGCCGTTAAGGCACTGAAAGATGATGCTGACTGGGCAATTATTGAATCGCCTTTTATGCGCGACAACGCCAGTACCCGGGAGTTTAGTCATTCTATTACGGTTGATGGCGATAAGCTGGTTTATGAAGAAACAACTATTGTTGATATCTACGGAAAAGTGTTTGAACACACCGACAGAAATCGTATGCAGCGTTGTTGATATTGTTGTATCCAGAAACGGCTGTTTTTTCAGGACAGCACTTGTTTGTAGCCGTGATCAGTGTGCCCCGTGTAACGTTTTGGGCACAGCGCGGCCCACGTAGTGTTTTGGCTGTGAGCCTGCGCTTAGCCGAATGGCACTTGGTTAAGCAGAGCTTCGTCGGTTTTGCCCCCTCTCCCGCTTGCGGGAGAGGGTTGGGGAGAGGGCGAAGTATGGCCGTAGGCCTTAATTTAACGGCTTCGCCGCACCCCTCTCCCAACCTTTATATATGCCCGTTGTTTGGGTGCTCCCCAGGGAGAAGGAGCTAAAAGCCGTGATCCGGCTTAACTAAGTGCCATTCGGGGATTAGCCGATTCCCTCCCCGGATTTCGTGGGCTCTAATTAATTATCCATATATCCCGCTTCGAATACTGCCAAAACAGATAAGCCATCGTCATGCCACGCGCCAGTGAAAACAAACTGAAAGCGATCCATAAGCCATGATTTCCCTGTCCTTGCAGCAGATACCATGACGGTAGGTAAACAAGGAAGCAGCAAAATAACATGCTGTTTTGCATCCCCAGGCTTTTTGTTGTGCCAACAAAAACACCATCTAGTAGATAGCTCCCTACGGTAATCAGCGGCATAAAAATAAGCCAGATATAGTAGGTGTTTACCGTTTCTCTGACGACATCGATGTCGGTAAACAGTGTCAGCAACAGTGGTTTGAAGCCAATAAAAAACAGCGTAAAAAATACTGCACTGAATAGCGAGCAGACGGCGGCGGCTTTGACGGCTTGGTAAAATGTGGTGATATCTTTTTTTCCAATGGCTTCGCCGCTGAGTGCTTCAACGGCATGAGCAAAACCATCTAGTCCAAAAGCGGTCAGCATTAATAATTGCATTAAAATAGCGTTAGCCGCGAGAATATTCTCTCCCTGCTGTGCGCCCTGGGCGGTAAAAAATGCAAAGCAAAACAGCAAACAAACCGTTCGAACAAAAAGATGTTTGTTGACGCTGAGCATTTGCAGATAAGCTTGACGATCTCGCAGCTGAGCCAATATCTTAGGTGAAAATTGCTGGCGGTAATTTTTGTATAGCAACAACAGAGCAATCAGTAACCCTGAGTATTCTGCCAGCAAGGTGGCCAGTGCGGCACCATCGCTTTTCATATCAAGGCCGATAATAAAAACAACATCCAGTACGATATTGATCAGATTGGTGCTGACAACAATCAGCAGTGGCAGGCGGGTATTTTGCTGGCCAATAAACCAGCCGATCAGGGTGTAACTAATTAACACCGCCGGTGCACTGTAGATGCGGATGCCGCAATAGCTTGAGGCAAGTTCGCTGAGTTGATCACTGGCTGCCATCAGACTCAAGGCAATATCAAAGGCTGGCTGGTGGATCAGCAAAATAAAAACCGAAATTAGCAATCCCAGTAGCATCGACTGCAGCAGTAAGGCGCTGGCTGGCTGTTGTTTTCCCAGTGCCTGGGCGACCAGCCCCGTGGTGCCCATTCGCAAAAAACCAAAACCCCAGTAGAGAAAGGCCATAACACTGCTGCCCAGTGCTACTGCTCCAAGATACAGCGAGCTTTCAAGGTGGCCGAGAATGGCCGTATCGACAATACCCAGCAGTGGCACGCTGATATTGGAAAGTATCATTGGCCAGGCTAGCTGCCAGGTTCTGAAATATATCGATGGGCTTTGTGGCATTCGCTGAATCTACTGGTGCTTATTTCTAATTGTTAGGTTGTTCGGTAATTTTTATATCACCTTTCATGGTTTGATTATTATTTCAAGATAAAACATCAAACATGTTTGATATAACTGGAGGAATTATACTAAGATTGATCCATATCGTATATTTCATGTGGTATTACTGTTGTTTCGGCGCTGTGTTTTGGTCAAAACCGCTGAATTTCGCATGAAAGAACCGCAACTTACAACGTGTCGTACCCATTATGCTGTAGGTAGTAAGGCAAGAACAATAATAAGCAGAACGGTGGTCGTGCCCCAGGGCGCTTGAGCCTCAGTTTAAGATAGCGCCCTTCGGGGAACACAGGAATATATAGTATGAGATATCTCAATAGCTGCCTGCGAGGGTCGGTTATCCCTTTCGGCTTGCTTGCTGCGGTGAGTGTACAGGCAGAAATGGCCTTAAATCTTCCAGAGCCTGTCTCGCCTCTTACCCGAGAGGTGTTTGATCTGCATATGTTAACAGCGAAATTGGCGCTGTATATCATGGTGGCGGTCACCATTATCATCATTTACGCCCTGTTTAAATTTCGAAAATCCTCTGGTTATCAGGCGGATCAAAAGTTTCACGAAGGCTGGTTTGGTACCTGGTCCTGGGCTTTAGTGCCGATCATTGTTTTGGGGATCGATCTCAGCATTGCAGGTCCTGCTTCGAGTACGCTAAATAAGGTAGAGGAGCATATTCCACCGGATATGACCGTTAAGGTAACTGGTTCCCAGTGGAAGTGGACTTACGAATACCTGGATGAGGATATTCGTATCGTCTCTAACCTGCTGCCTGAGGAGGAAGCCGGTGATGGCTACCTTCGTGAGGTAGACGAGCCTTTTGTGCTACCGATTAATACCCAGGTGCGTTTTCTCCATACCGCCACCGATGTGCTCCATGCCTGGTGGGTACCAGCAATCGCCGTTAAAAAAGATTCCATCCCCGGTTATATCAACGAGACTTACACCAATATCGAGAGAGAGGGCACCTACTACGGCCAGTGTGCAGAAAACTGCGGTACCGGTCATGCGTACATGCCAATCAAGGTGAAAGCGGTTAGCAAGGCCGAATACGCCCAGTGGGTAGCGGGTAAGAAAGAGTTGGCCGCTGCTGCTGCCGCAGAAGCAGCCTCTGATAAAGAATGGCCGCTTGATGAGTTGATGGCCAAGGGTGAGGCAATCTACGGTAAAAACTGTATTGCCTGTCATGGTGCTACGGGTGCTGGTATTCCCGGTGCTTTCCCCGCGCTGAAGGGTAGCCCGATTGCTACCGGGTCTATTGATGGACACCTGAATGTTGTCATCAAGGGCAAGCCAGCTACAGCGATGGCCGCTTGGGGAGCGATGCTGAATGATCTGG
>JAUXDF010000238.1 GCA_030618505.1 Spongiibacteraceae bacterium
ATGGCAGCAGCGATACGTATTGCCGGAGAAGATGAAAACAAGGGGAAAACTATTGTGGTGATCTTACCCGACTCTAGTGAACGCTATCTGAGCACCGCTTTGTTTGAGAATGTATTTACCGATAACGAGACTGTTCAGTAGTAGCATCATGTCCAAAGCAACCCGGATAGAGCCTCAGCGACATCCGGGAAAATCTGCAATTCATCCCTCGAATTTTAATAACGCTATTTAGTGCCCATCCAGAAATCAGACAAAGAGATCCTGGTCAATGCAAATCTTGCGACTTAAAGGCCTTGAAAAGGCCTAGGAGCGAGATTTGCGTTGGCCAGGAGCGGACTTGATTTGCGAAAACTTCCGGTTTCTGGTTAGGCACTATATTAGGGCTCGAAGAAAGTTATTTATCATCCTCCTCCGGAGCGATTTCGATAATATCATCCATAAAGTCCAGCTCGTCGTCATCTCCTCCCGAAGAATCAGTAGCCGCTGCAGGCTCTGCCTCTTGCTCCTCAGGCATGCCCATTAGCTCTTCCATTTCCGCCATCGGATCAACATCTTCTTCTGAGGATGACTCTCCCCCACTAGCGTCACCGTCCGAATCCGTTTCTGCAGCAGCATCCATATCCGCGTTATCCTCACCATCATCATCCAGCACCTTGGACTTGCTACCGCCTTTCACCATTCGATAAGCTAAAAAGCCGATAGCGATAATCAGTAGATTACCTATCAATAAACCACCGTATAAAACAAGGTCGCTTATACCTTCTTCTTCGGGCTCAGCATCTTCGGCAAGATCATCAACAGCGGGAGGGGTCGGCTCCTCTTTCTGCTCTACAGTTTTTTCAGGCTCGGGTTGCTTAACTTCCTTTTTTTCAGGCTCCTGTTGAAGGACGGGTTCACTGCCATAATCATTATGAAAACTAATCGGCACCAGTTTGGTGGTAAAGCCACTACCATCAAGGTATTTACCCTCAACCTCAAGGCTAAGTTTATATGCACCCCTCTCATCCAGATCTGAAAATACCAGCTGCCACTGTCTTTCATCCAACTTGGCAACTGGCTTGATAAGGGTACGTCCTGAAGGAATTTTTATCCGAGCCAATACCGACGCACTCTCCATATCAACATTACTATTGCGCGCATACAGAGAAATTACTTGCGCCAGATCAGCACCTTTGCGCTCATCAACGACTAACTCAAAAGCTTCTCGAACTGTTATCAGCTGTTTATTGGAGCGCTGAAAAGTTTTACCATCAACATGAATATAGGCCTCATATTGCCCGACTTTTTTTAGCATACTCAAACTGGCGCTATACACTCCATTGGCCGGTGTACCGCCCTGCTCCGACAAGGATTTTTGCCAGCGCTTGCCACCGTCAACACTACGAACCTCTACGCTGACATCAATGATATTTAAAAATTCCTGGCGCTGAATAACCTTGCCATTTTCACTTAAACTCGCATCCATATTCGGAAGATTGCCCAGAAAAAGATTACGCGGCAGTCTGCTTACATCCAGTGATAAGTCACTAACCACCGTCACTCTGTTATCCGGGTCAGCGGCAGCGATAATCTCCCACTCTCCTTCTACCGGGCGCTGCATGGTAATCAAGTCGTAGTCACCCGATTGATACCAACGCAAATCCGCATCCTGTTTCGTCATATCATAACGGGATTTATCCGGGGCAATTAATGCCGTTGGCTGACCGCCGGTTTTTCTAAAAACCAGCGCGGTAAATTCTTCAATACTGGAGTCGATAAGGAATTTATTGCCGGCCAGGGGAACCTGCTCAGCCGGGGCCGCATCATCAAAAGCCCGCAGGAAGATCTTCATTAATTCATCGGCACTTTCAGCGACTGCGGCTATACCACCGGTATCAATCGCCAGTTGTTCAAGTAGCTGTTTATCGGCGTTATGCGACAAAGCGACGGTATGAATGGTAACGCCAGCGCGCTGATAGACAGGCAATACTTTAGCCAGTATGCGCGCCCGCTCCTGGCTGTTCTCCTGCGGCGATTTGGAAATATCGACCACGCCATCGGTGAGTAAAATCACACTCGTCCGGTATTTGCCTTTAAGATCACCGCCCTTCAAGTCATTAAAATCGTAAGCCGCCTTCTCCAGAGCTTCACCAATATTGGTATAAAGCGCTACAGAATTAATCTCGCCGGCCAGCTTGCCCGCCTCTTTTCGCCATTGCTCGCTCACCGGCTGGTGGGGTACCAGATTATTAACCCACTGACCAAAGGTCCAAACCCCCGCCTTGGCGTCTTTTGGCAGTAATTGAAGCAGCAAATCCAGGGCTGGTCGGCGTAGGTTATTCGGGTCGTTTTGCTTCATACTGCCGGAAATATCGATGACTACACGCACATCAGGGGGCAATTTCTTCTGAGCGCTATTCTCGTCGCTATAAACGGGTGCTGCATTAAAACCCAGCAAAAGGGCCAACATAAGGGTTGAAGTCAACATCGTGCACAGAAAACCGGCTGTCATACTGCCCAAATGGGCCTTCGCTTTAGTCATAAATTTCAGGGTATCAATTAGCTAAAATTGTTTACGTACATTTAAGTTACCTCAATAACTTATAGCAGATTTGTAGCTAGTTTCCATCCAGAAACACAAACTGAATAGTCCCCTCTCCAGAGGGAGAGGGTTAGGGTGAGGGGAAAAACTATAAAAATAGCACTTTTTTAATCTCAATCGCCCTCACCCCTGCCCTTTTACACCCTGTTTTAGGTGCTCCCTCAGGAGAGGGGGCAAAACAGTCCTTTTTGAAATTGCCCACACACCCTCCCTCGTAACCGAAAGAGTGTATATAGAAAAGAATAAAACCAAAGATATGAGAGTACCAACAGGCAGAACAGCCTATTTCTTATCGATCTTGACCTTGGCAGATTTAATCACATGGTACAAAAATGCCAATAAATATGCGGCAGCCATTGCCATCAACAGCGGATAACCTCCCCGCTCGGCCGCCTTAACACCCTCAGTCATCACTTCAATCATCACGGCGACAATGGCTGGCGCCATCACCTGGGAACCCGCAGACTCCGATATGGGCAATAACAACAGCACGGCAACGGTCACACGAAGCCAGGTACGCAAAATCGTCCAGGCGACAGGACGAGTCATACGCCACCAGATAAACAGGCAAACTAGCGCCGAAAGCAGGTATACAGCCCAGCTGAGAAGATAGTCGTCACTAGCAAACACGCATTATTCCTCTTCATTGTATTAAGCGCGCAAGCTTATCACGTTCTCATTGAGCTCTGCTGATATTGATTGGCTTATTGAGAACCAGCCAATGGGTGACCCGAATGGCACTTAGTTAAGCCGGATCACGGCTTTTAGCTCCTTCTCCCTAGGGAGAAGGCTGGGATGAGGGCACAGCGAAACCAAGGGCTACAGCCATGCTCTACCCTCTCCCCAACCCTCTCCCGCAAGCGGGAGAGGGGGCAAAACCGGCGAAGCTCTGCTTAACTAAGTGCCTTCATGGGTGACCCCTTTCTTGTTTGTTGAAAACACCTATTAGTGAAAAATCCGGATGTAGCAAAAAGAAAAAGGGATCGCGAGAACATGTTGGAGAGAATTGATTTCGATCAGATTACTTACTCCTACTAAGTTGCTACTACGCGCACCGAAGCGCTGTCCACATTGAGGTCAGACTAGCGCTATAGCGCCCAACTGTGGTCGAATCTGTTTTTCAAACACCTCAATAAATTCATCCTGGCGATTGTTAACCGAAAACACAAAGTGCCGGACACCAGCTCGGGCGTAGGTCTGCAACTGCTCGAGGCAATCTTCCGGGCGCCCCAACAGACAGTACTTCTTGGCGGCATCACGGAATGGGCGCCTATAAAGCCCCTCTAGCAAGTTCACCGCTTCATCCAACGCTTTCTCGTAGCTGTCGTTAAAAAATGTAAATAAGAATGCCGCCGTCTCAAATGGTAATGCTTGCCTTTGCGCCTGCTTTGCATGGTCGCCGATTTGCTGAAGATTGTGCGCGTACTGTTCGGCAGAACACATATGGGAAATATAGCCATCACCCAATTCGCCAGCACGGCGAAAGGATGGACCTTTGCGCCCGCCCACTATAATTTTCGGCCCACCAGCCTGTAATGGTTTGGGGTTCAGTGAGACCGGCCCGAATTGAAAATGCTCTCCATCGTGTGACACTCCCTCATCCTGCCAGAACCTGCGCAACAAGCCGATGGCCTCGTCAGTACGAGCGCCACGCTCATTTGTGGGTATGCCGCAAGCTTCGAACTCAGCTGGAAATTCACCGCCCACGCCAATGCCTAAGGTCAGACGTCCGCCACTGAGCACATCCAGGGTGGCGCTGACCTTTGCCGCCAGGGTCGGGTGACGTAAGGGCAGCAAGTAAATGCCGGTTGCCAACCTCACCTTTTCGGTAACCGCTGCAGCAAAGGACAATAGCGTCAGGGATTCCATCAAAGGGACAGAGAAAGAGATATGATCCCCGACCCAGAGAGAGTCAAATCCAGCTTCTTCAATTTTGCGTGAATCATGCAGCACCTGCTCGCGATTATAACCAGCTAACACCAAACCACACTCCAGACTATCATTGAGCCGTAAAATTTCGTCCATATTTTGCTCCTTCTAACGGGCCTCCCACTGGAAACACCTATTAGGCCGATTAATGTTGTCCCTGTAAAGGCTGTGGTGAGGAAACCGGGATTGGCCTTTTCGCAATAACGGCCTGCTTGCCCAGTGCAAGTGCCCTTAGCAAGCGACCATTGAGTAATAGGCAAGATAAACGCCCTATTCGTGGCTACCCTAACCTAAACATTCGGAGTATGGCAATCGCTCATAGCGGTTGAGGTGACTGGCAAAAGCGCTCCTCCGAATTCAATTCTCAACGGTCTTGCCATAATGACTCCTTTTAATCGTTATGTGACGCACTACAGAACAACCTTGTGTTGTCAGAGTCAATGTTTTCTCTCTACCTTTTAAAAATATTCTGATAATCTGACTAATGAGAAATATACCACGGGTGGTTTTTACACAGTAAGCAATGCTAAAGGGCGCGTTTTTACCCAATCTTCTTTCGGGCGACCCCTAAGGCCAGTATCTTATCCCAACCGGCCAAGCATAAGGAGAGTAAAAATGAGTGGAAATAAACAAATAAAAGCATCTGATCTACCTTACCGGCCAATACCAATTAAAATAATAAATGGCAGGGGCAGACTGTTGAATACAATAGGTATTGAACCGGTCAAACTGGATCGAGATGTCTTTATCGCCAAAGCGAAAAAGAAAACTGGTTTCAGCGATTTTGACGATGAGGATTACCTTGAAGGCCTTGATCGATTAATTCGCTCACTCAAAGAGGAAGCTGAGCTTACGTTTTTGGGGAAGGTAGTCGCTTCCGGTACTATCGTGGACGATCTAGCTCATAGGCTTGAAGTTA
>JAUXDF010000048.1 GCA_030618505.1 Spongiibacteraceae bacterium
GGTACGTAAGCGGCGCCAAGTTTTAATATGGCAACCAGGCCGATAATCATTTCTACCGAGCGATCGAGGCAAATGGCTACGTGATCGCCACTTTTAACTCCCAACTTGTCAAGCTGATGGGCAAGCTGAGATGCTTTTGCATTCAATTCACTATAACTCAGCTGCTGAGCCGGAAAATCAACAGCAATGTTGTCAGGTTGCTTGTCCGTTAAGGCCTCAAACTGGCTAGCCATGCTCATATTGCGCGGATAGATAGAGCGGGTTTTGTTCCAGTCGACCACCACCTGCTGATATTCATCGGCGGATAGCAGTGAGAGCGCCGATATCTGCTGGCTTGGATCTGCAGCAATGCTGGTTAGCAGATTATTAAAATGCCCCAGCATGCGCTTTATGGTGCGATCTTCAAACAGGTCAGTATCAAATTCGGCGCAGCCGCTCAGCTGGCCGGCGAATTCTTTCATATTAAAAGACAGGTCAAACTTGGCCGATTGGCTGTCGGCGGCCAGCATTTCAAAGCAAAGATCGGATTGGGGCAGGTCTTCGGCCATTGGTGCGTTTTGTAGCACTAACAGGGTTTGGAAGATTGGCGTGGTGCTCATATCACGGGAAAGTCCCAGTGATTCGACGATGTTTTCAAAGGGCACATCCTGGTGTTCCTGAGCCTCACGCATGGTCTGATTAACTTGATCGATTAGTACGCTAAAGCTCGGGTTGCCCGAGAGGTCACTTCTGAGTGCTAAGGTGTTTATGAAAAATCCAATTAAATCAGTTAGTTCTGATCTATTTCTACCTGCGGTAGGTGTGCCGACACAAATATCTTGTTGGCCGGTGTAGCGAAATAGCAGGGTCTTAAAGGCTGCCATTAAGACAATAAAGAGGGTGGTGGAATGCTGCTGGGCAATGGTATTCAACTGTGTGGTGATGTCTGCCGGAACAGTGAAGCTGATCTGCCGGCCACGGCCGCTACGTTGAACGGGGCGTGGATGGTCGCAGGGTAACTCTAGAATAGGCAGGTCAGCGAGCTTGTTTTGCCAATAAGCGAGTTTTTCGGCCAGTCTTTCTTCGCTGAGAAAGTTACGCTGCCAGACAGCAAAATCCACGTACTGAATCGGCAGCGGTTTAAGGGGGGAGGGCTGGCCGTTATTAAAGGCCTGATATAACTCACTGACCTCCTTCATAATCACGCCATTGGACCAGCCATCGGTGACGATATGGTGGAGGTTCAGCAATAACAGGTGCTCGTCGTCGGAACCGAGTTGAATCAGTCGCACACGAATCAGTGCATCTTTGGCTAGATTAAAGGGGCGTGCAGCCTCGGCGCTGGCTAATGCTAATAAGGTGTCGGGGCTGGCGGGTTGGCTGAGTACTTCAATATCAATGGGCAGGGTCAGGTTGTTGTTCAGCTGCTGAACGGCCTCACCCTGTTGGTTAATAAAGTTGGTGCGCAGTATTTCATGGCGTTGCAAAATCTCATCAAAAACGTGCTGTAGCACCGCGGTGTTCAACGGGCCGCTGACTTTGATGGCCGCCGGCACGTTGTAGGAGGGGTCGCCAGGATTAAGCTGGTCAATAAACCATAATCTTTGCTGGGTGAAGGACAAAGCTTGCTCGCTGCTATCGCTACGCTTGGGAATGGGCGCTTGCTGGTCTTTGGCATCTTGGGTGCTTTTGACCCAGTCCAGTAACTGCGGTTTGAATTCAAGCAACATCGCCTTGATCTCGGCGGTAATGGCACCTTTGGCGGCACGAATTTTAAGCTTGTTCTGATCCAGTCCAAGTCGGATATTGTTTTCACTCAGAACGGCTAATACTTCCTTCAGAGTCATAATGCCTTTGCCTTGCTCGTGGGTATTATTTGCGAATAAATGAATGCTGATAATGACCTGCTGAGTGCCCGCAGTAGCCGATCTAATACCTGACTATTTGAGCATAGCGGCAAGTCTCGTCCAGAGGTATAAATACGATGATTTTGACTTGAGGGTCTGCAGCTGTTGTTATCACGCATTATTATTATAATTTTTATATCTGATTGAATTTTAAGCACTTTTTTGTCTGCCTGGGGCAAAGTCAGCCGGTGACCGCATCCCTTGAAAGGCTGGTAGTTCACTGCTGAAAAGGTGGTTAGCTGTGGCAACTCTATTCTGCGAAGCGTTTTACGGATATTGAGAGTGGTTACTATATCCAGAAGAACAGCTACTACATACATGCTGCTTTTAACCCTACCCCAGTCAAGGCGTCATATGTTGTTATCTTTGCCCGTCAATCAACTGTATTGCTAAATTTACAATATAAACAGTTGAGTGCCTAGCCGTTTCAATAAATTACCTTAAATAATAGTTCATTTGGGGAGAAATTATGCGACTTGGGTGATATTTTTCATGAACAGGCAGGTTTAGTAGACTAATAGCTGTGATTCCCAATATTGATTGTTTGCAGCGGGGCGGGCAGTTTACGCAATTCCTTTTGATTTTTGCCCCAAAAACGTCAAAATAGCCGAAATTTATCCAAGTAAACCATGCTTATGTATCCTGTAAATTATATTGAACCGGTCTTTCGTCCACCCAGTGAGTGGCAGTCGCTCATTATTCAGGTGACCATAGGTTGTTCCTGGAATAATTGCACTTTTTGCAATATGTATGAGCAAAAAAGCTTTAAAACCAAGTCGATTGAGATCATCGATGCGGAGTTAAAGCACGTCGCTGACAGTGGCTATCCGGTGCGCAGAATTTTCCTTGCTGATGGTGATGCGATGACGCTGTCTACCCGCCGACTGAAAGATATACTACTCAGTATTCGCCGCCATTTCTCTAATGTTCAGCGTGTCTCATCCTATTGTCTGCCGCGTAACCTGGCCAAAAAAAGTGTTGAAGAGTTAGCGCAATTAAAGGAGTTGGGACTGAGCTTAATGTATGTTGGTTGTGAAACGGGTGACGACGAGCTGTTAAATTATATCGACAAGGGAGAGAGTTATGAAAGCTCTCTGTCTGCGCTGAGTAAGATCCGTCAGGCGGGTATGAAAAGCTCGGTGATGATATTAAACGGTCTTGGTGGTACCGAGCTCAGCGGCCAGCATATCAAGCAATCGGCCAGGCTGATGAATGAGACGCAACCGGATTACCTCTCCACGCTGGTGGTTAATTTTCCGGTGGATGGCGAGGAGAAATTCTCCCGTAATTTTAATGGTCGCTGGGTGAAGATGCAGCAGCATGAGCTTTTTGTAGAATTACACGCTTTGATATCAGCCCTGGATCTACGTAAAACTATTTTCCGTAGTGATCATGTTTCCAACTCCCTGGTACTAAAAGGGGTTTTGGGCAAAGACAAACAGAAAATGCTCGATCTTATTGAGCTGGCGATGGATAAACCACAGCTGGTACCCCTAAGGCCGGAGAGAAACCGAACTTTGTATTAGCGCGTGTTCTCGGGCGGTTAGCCGCCCAGGCGAATCTTTAAACTTAGGTCGTCGCGCGAATCCGCATTGTTCAGCGCTTCTTCCTGGCTGATTCTTTTTTGCAAAAACAAGCTGTAGAGTGCCTGATCGAAGGTTTGGCTACCATCATCGGCATCTGCCTCCATCGCTTCCGTCAGTTTTTCGTGTTCTCCCGTCTCGATCAGCTCCTTGATATAGGGAGTGTTAAGCATGACCTCAATAGCAGCAATCTGTTTGCCATCGATACCCACAGGCAGGCGTTGGGAGATAATTGCAATCAAGTGCTGGGAGAGGTCGTGTCGTACTTGTTTGTGTAGCTGCTCGGGGAACATGTTGACCACACGATCCAGCGCCTGGCGGGCATTGTTGGCATGCAGTGTGGTTAGGCAAAGGTGACCAGTTTCTGCAAAGGTGATAGCAAACTTCATGGTTTCCATATCGCGGGTTTCACCAATCAAAATGACATCGGGTGATTCGCGCATCGCGCTGACCAGCGCGTCTTTATAGGAATGGGTATCTATCCCTATTTCTCGTTGACTGACCAGTGATTTTTTATGACTGTGTAAAAATTCGATAGGGTCTTCTACAGAAAGAATATGGCCGCCTGAGTTGGTGTTGCGGTAGTCGATCATTGAAGCCATAGAGGTGGATTTTCCAGTGCCGGTAGCGCCTGCCACTAGCACCAGTCCACGTTTTGACATGACCAGCTCTTCGAGTAATTCCGGCAAGCCCAGATCCTGTACGCTGGGAATATTGCTGACAATATAACGGGCAACCAGGGCAGGTTCGCCTTTTTGCCGATAGAAGTTCAACCTGAAACGACCGGCTCCAGGGACGTTAACCCCCAAATCAAGGCCAAATTCTTCTTCAAAGGTGGCTGCCTGCTCTTCATTCAGGATTGAATAGATGATTTGCCGGGCTTGTTCGACGGATAGAGCCTGCTTGCCAACCGGTCTGACCTTGCCCTCGATCTTTACCATCGGTGGGGCACCGGGGTTTACAAACAGGTCGGTGCCATTTTTCTCAACAAGAAATTTTAATAAGGACTGCAAATCGGGTGTCATTATAGCGCTACATTGTCAGAGGATAATTTAGTATTTATCCAGTATAGACAGTTCCTGCATTGTTGCGCTTGTAGTTGCATTATTTGTTGTCGTTTTTAACAGTACCGATTGAACGGTGGTTTGGTAAATGTGGTGCTACACTGACAAGGCCCATTGGGTTGCCTGAGGGTATTATCAGCTATGTTATTTTAAAGAGGATAGGGGTCTTAAATGTCAGAGTCAGTAGCGAATGGGAATAGTGCTGAAAAACTGTTTGTGGTAATAGATCCGACGCGTGATAACCACCTGGCCCTGGAGAGGGTAGTCTTAACGGCCAAGTTCAGGGATCCGGTTGCTCATGTGCACCTCTATATCTCCGTTGATGTTGAAAATACCGATACCTCTGCAGAAAATGAAAAACTTTTTAAAAGTTTTAACTGGTTTAACGAATTGGTTGCTCCTCTACAGATTGCGGGTATTTCCTATTCGGCCGAGGTCTCCTGGAGTACTGACTGGTATAGTGCGATTATGAAAGCGGCGGAACGTCAACAAGCGAGTTTGATATTGCTGCCACTGGCTCGCGAGCCTCGTTATCATGAAATGCTGATTTCCGATTCCATTTGGCGTTTATTACGCACTGCACCTTGTCCTGTGTTGGTGATGCGATCGGTGGAGAACCTGCAACGTAAAGTTATTCTTGCGGCAGTTAATTTTCAATCCGATAAGCCTGAGTCGCTAAAGCTCAACGAGAAGATTATCGAGCGTGGTCACTGGTATGCGGATAAATATGATGCAGAGCTTCATATCGTCAATGCCTATGGCAGCTCTCTTCGTTATCCTGATCGAAGTTTGTTGGCAAAAATGACTAAGGTGCCAGGCAATAATATCCATGTCAAAGCAGGTGACTCTGCTGATGTGATTGCCGAAGTTGCCAAAGAAGTGCTTGCTGATGTTGCTGTCATTGGGGTTCGTCGTCGCTATAATCGCTGGCGTGGTGATACGTCGGGTAGGGTGATAATGCGGCTGGAGAGTGATATTCTTTCAATCAACTAGCATGGCATTGATATGGGCGAATTCGTCATTCGCGTCTCTTATGTTTCCCTTCCGTCTTTATTAAATACCTGCAAAAACATAAAATGGTGAAATAATCGCCATTTTGCTTGTGTTTTATCTCAAATTTTTATAGTTTAAATGTCAGGCCATAAAATATTGATTTAAATCAATATTTTCCATTATTTTTTTGTGGTTTATGCAGATTTAAATAATATCGTTAGTTGTTTCGTTCTGACAGCCGAGCTGTCTTCAGGTGCATTGGTTGCCGAGCGAATAATAATAACAAGACTACTGGGTGTTTAGTTTCATGGAAGCTTTGTATATAGGACTGGATGTCGGCTCCACCACGGTAAAGGCTGCGGTGGTTGATGGCGATAAAAATATAGTTTGGCAGGATTATAAGCGACACCATACCCAGCAGGCAGAAGTGGCGCTGGAGTTCGTTCAGCGTATTAAAGCCGCTTTCCCTGATTTCTCTGATGAGCAATTTCGAGTATTTATTACCGGCTCCGGTGCCGGGCCGCTGGAACCATTATTGGGCGCTAAATTTGTCCAGGAAGTGAATGCCGTTACTATGGCGGTCGAGCACCTTTATCCTGAAGCGGGCAGTGTCGTTGAGCTTGGTGGTCAGGATGCAAAAATCATTATTTTTAAAATCAATCCTGAGACCGGTGACCGCCAGGCGGTCACCAGCATGAACGACAAGTGTGCCTCGGGTACAGGCGCCACTATCGATAAATGCCTGGTCAAAGTGGGAATGCCCAATGAGGAGGTTACCAAGCTGCGTTTTAGTGGTGAGCACCTCCATCCGGTAGCTGCCAAGTGTGGTGTATTTGCCGAAACCGATATCGTTAACCTGGTTAAAACTGGCGTGCCTGCCGATGAGGTGATGTGCTCCTTGGCCGATGCCATTGTAATGCAAAACCTGTCAGTGTTGGCGCGGGGCAATACCCTGAGGCACAAAGTGATTTTGCTGGGTGGGCCGAATACTTACTTACCTTTTTTGCAAGATTGCTGGCGAAAGCGCATTCCTCAAACCTGGGATGAGCGCGGTTATGATTATCCCAAAGATGTACCTGTCGAAGACTTGATTTTGGTGCCAGAGAATGCGGAATTATATGCTGCCTTTGGCGCGGTTCTTTATGGTATGCATGAGCCGGCGCATGTGGGTATTTACGTCGGTGAAGAAAAGTTACGGGATTTTATTGAACATGGCCGTAGTCAGGGTTTAAGTGATTTAGCAGGCCCTGCTTTGATGGAAGACAAAAAAGAGCTAGCCGTTTTTTCTAATGGTTATAGCCGGCCCTCTTTTCAGTCCTTAAAAATAGAGCCTGGTGACGAGGTAGTGGGTTATCTCGGTCTCGATGGCGGTTCAACCTCCTCAAAGTGTGTGGTGGTGGATGACGATGGCGAGGTCTTGCTCAAGACCTACCGTTTATCCAAGGGGAATCCGCTACAGGATATGAAGGAGATGCTGGCAGATCTTCGCGAGCAAGTGGTTTCTAAGGGCGGGACGTTAAAAATCAGTGGTTTTGGTGTTACCGGCTATGCGGCAGCGGTACTGGAAAAGGCACTGTGCGCTGATGTGAATATTGTCGAGACCATCGCACATATGCAAAGTGCCGTACATTATTTCCCGGATGTGGACGTGGTTTGTGATATTGGTGGGCAGGATATCAAAGTGCTGATGTTACAAAATGGCGATATGAAAAACTTCCGCCTGTCTAATCAATGCAGTGCGGGTAATGGCATGTTGCTGCAGGCAATGGCGGATCAATTCGGTTTACCGGTTACCGAGTATGCGAACCATGCATTTAATGCAGAATTATCGCCGACGTTTAGCTATGGCTGTGCGGTGTTCCTGGATTCCGACCGGGTGAACTTTCAAAAAGAAGGTTTCAACAAAGAAGAGTTGATGGCGGGCCTGGCGCTGGTATTGCCGAAGAACATCTGGCAGTACGTCGTGCAGATTCCTCGTATGGCTGAGTTGGGTACACGTTTTGTCCTTCAAGGTGGCACCCAGCACAACTTGGCTGCGGTTAAAGCGCAGGTTGATTATATTAAAGAGCGGGTGCCAAATGCGGAAGTATTTGTCCATCCTTATACCGGCGAGGCGGGAGCTATCGGAGCCGCTTTTGAGGCGATGCGGGTGGTTAAACGGCGCGGCGTTTCAACCTTTGTGGGTTTGGATTCGGCCATTGATCTGGAATATACCACCAAGAATGATAAAACCACCACTTGTCATTTTTGTACGAATTTATGTTCGCGTACCTTTATTGATACCGAGGCTCCTAATGGATTAAAGGCGCGTTATATTTCGGGGTTTTCCTGTGAAAAGGGTACCGTTGAAGATAAGGCGGCTTTGAAAGTGCTGGAGAAGGAGCGCAAGGAGCTGATAAAAATCTATCCCAATATGGTGCAGTATGAAGCGAATCAGTGCTTTCGACATAGCTATAATACTGAAGCCATGCCCTCTGCCGAAACCGTGCTGGAAGAAGAGCGGGTTAACAGTGGCTTGAAGTCAATTTTTAACAAAACAAAAATCACCCAAAGAAGTTTTGAAAGAAGTAGTGAGTCGGCCTGGAAAGCTCGTAAGAGTATACGTATCGCCATGCCTAAGGTGCTGAATATGTGGAGTACCGGTCCTTTTTGGCGGGCTTACTTTGAGGCCTTGGGGGTGTCAAAAAGCAATATTGTATTCAGCGAGGATACCTCGGAAAGTTTGTATACGGCGGGGGCGAAATATGGCGCGGTTGATCCCTGCTTTCCCAGTAAAGTGGTTCAGTCGCATATACATAATTTATTGTTCAGTAAAAATAGCAAGAAACGGCCAATCAATTTTATCTTCTTCCCTTCGATGACTCATATTCCCAGTTTTGTCGAAAATGTTATGGATGTTGCCTGCTGCCCGATTGTTGCCGGCACGCCGAATGTGATGAAGGCCGCGTTCACCAAAGAAGTTGATTTTTTTGTCCAGCAAAATATTACTTATGTTGATACTGCTGTCTCCATGAATGAGCCGATGCTGTTTAAGAAGCAGATGTTTAATGCCTGGAAAGATCACTTACAAATTACTGCCGATGAAAGTGCTTATGCCATTGATCAGGCCTGGAAAGCATTGGAGCATTTCAGTAGTGATCTTGAAGAAAAGGGGAAATTGATTATTGAGCAGCTGGAAGCTGAAGGTAAGCTCGGCATATTGATGCTAGGCCGTCCTTATCACAATGATCCGGGAATTAATCACGAAATCACCGAAGATCTGCAGGCCTTGGGGTATCCCATTTTGTCCATTCGTTCAATTCCCAAAGACAAGGAATGGTTGTCTCGGTATTTTGTTGATGAAGAAACTGATGTCAATGGCGAGTTTAACCCTCTGGATATCAATGATGTCTGGCCGGAAAATTACAGCGTCAACTCAGTGCAAAAAGTATGGGCTGCAAAGTTTGCCGCACGCCATCCTAATATCGCGGTGCTGGACCTTTCCAGTTTTAAATGCGGCCACGATGCGCCGGTCTACGGCCTGATTGATCAGATTATTTCAAGTGCAGGCGTTCCCGTTTCGGCAATGCATGATATTGATGCCAATAAGCCAACAGGCTCCATTAAAATTCGTGTGAGCACCTATGCGCACAGTTTAAGTATGCGCGAGGAGAAGTTGCAGGATGCTTTGCAGGAGAAGCAGGCGCGCGACTACCTGGAGTTAAGTAAAAAATTACGCATGCTGGAAGACTATCAGTACAAGCAGGGTTATGACGATAAAAAAGTGGCCGGTGCTATTAACTGGATACGTGAACAACTTGAGTCTGCTGAGGACAAACCGGCTGCACCGGTGATTGATTTGATGATGGATGAGGCCGTTAATCGGCAAGATATTATTTTTAGAGGCTAGAATTTAAAGGCTAGTTTTATAAGCCTGAATTTTCAGATGAATTTTATGAGGTTAGTGTTATGACTGAATATGCTGGCAGTAACTACGCAGATGTTGATGGTTTAATTGAAGACCTGGGGATTAATGCTGCGGATGACGATATCATTACTCGCAGCGGAGTAGATATCCCGCAGTATCGTGAGCAGATGTATGACACTTATGTCGACGCAGACAAGGGCAAGACAACGGTGCTGCTGGCCGGTTTTACCGAAACACAGGATCTGTTGTTGGTGGCCGCTATACATTCGGCGGGTATTCGAGTTATAGCACTTGATACCCCCGATAACCGAGCGCTGCGTTATGGCAAGGAGTTTGGCAATCGGGGGCAGTGTAATCCCACCTATTTTACCTCCGGCAACCTGGTTAAATTTTTGATTGACCAGCGAGATAAAGAAGGAAAATCGACCCAGGATATTATTGATAACTATGTATTCCTGACCTTCGCGGCCTGTGGCCCCTGCCGTTTTGGTACCTATACCACAGAGTATCGCAAAGCTTTGCGAGACGCTGGCTTTGATGGTTTCCGTATTCTTTCTGTTTCACAAACAGCCGGTGTTAATCAGCATGTTGGTAAAGGTGGTGGTTTTGCGATTACACGCCACCTGCTGGTTGGCGCCATTAAAAGTTTTATCATTGGCGATATCATCAACGCCTTGATGTATCGCATTCGCCCCTATGAGGTCAATAAAGGTGATACCGATGCGGCGGTGGCGAAGTGCCGTAAAATTATGATTAAGGCCTTTGAAGACAATAAATCTTTGGCAAAGGCATCGTGGCAGTGTCGAAAGATATTTGCTGCCATTGAAGTTGACCGTAGCCAAGTGAAACCTCGAGTAGCCATTATTGGTGAGTTTTGGGCGATGACGACTGAGGGTGATGGTAATTATCGCTTGCAGCGTTTTCTTGAGGAGGAGGGCGCTGAGGTTGATGTACAGTCGGTGACGGCCTGGATGCTCTATCTGGTGTGGCAAGCGCGTTACGATACTGGTAATCGAGCGGACTTGAAACAAGCCGATGACGGCAGGCGTGGCCTCAAGGGTATTAATGCAAAAACACGTTTAATGAAAATCTCCCTGGTGGAAAAAATACTGCTAGGGCATTTTCGCTTTTATGCCGGCCTGATGGGTTTAAAAGATTATAAATTTGCAGATCAGAATGAGTTGGCAGAGATTAGCCAGCCCTATTACGATCGTGATATTCGTGGCGGCGAGGGCCACATGGAGGTGGGTAAAGTAATTTGTAATACCGTGCATAAAAAGGTGGATATGACCATCAGTGTCAAGCCTTTTGGTTGTATGCCCTCCAGTGGAGTTTCTGATGGAGTGCAGACGGTTGTCACCGAACACTACCCGGATGCGATATTTCTGCCTATTGAAACCACTGGTGATGGCGCGGTGAATGTATATAGTCGCGTGCAAATGCAGTTGTTTAAAGCCAAGCAGCGAGCTCAGCAGGAGGTGGATGAGGCCTTGGCTAAGGCCGGGGTAAGTCAGGAGCAGTACCAGAAGGTTCTTGCCGCTAATAAAATCCATCGAGATCCGCTTCATCGCAGCCCGCACTGGGCAGGCAGCAGTGCTGCGGACCTGGCGCGTGAAGTAATGGCCTAGCCTCGGACTTTCTTGCTAGAATGCCTCGCTATAAATATGACGGGGTTAGGGTATGAAACGCTTTCAGGCGATTGAATTTGAAGACTATAGCTGGTTTCCAAGTGTTCTACGTAATTGTATGACAGACTTTTACCAGTTTCAGATGACCAATTTTAAACTTTATGATCCCGCCGCCGAGCGTATCGCAAACCTTTTAGCCGAGACGAATCATTCTGCGGTCTATGATCTTTGTTCGGGAGGCTCGGGGCCTTGGCAGGTTTTGCATTCTCAGGTTGAGGCCATACTGGGTAGTGACGTTCAGCTGACCCTGACGGATAAGTTTCCCAATATCCCGGCGTTTAATGAAAGTCATACGATAAGTGAAGGTAAAATCGGTTTTAAAGAATCGTCGGTTGATGCAACTCAGGTGCCCGATGACCTCCTGGGCGTGCGAACACTTTTTTCTTCTTTTCATCACTTTCCGCCAACGATGGCAGTTTCTATTTTGCAGGATGCTGTTGATAAGAATCAGCCCATTGCAGTATTCGAACTTTCCAACCGGACTCCCTCCGCATTTTTTCAAGTGACAGTGCTGGGTTTTCTATCCAATTTGTTTTTAGCGCCATTAATTAAACCCAGAAATATTTCGCGCTTTGTGCTGACCTATTTGATTCCGCTGATTCCTTTGGTTTGTGTCTGGGATGGCATTGCCTCCAATTTGCGCGCTTATTCGACAGGGGAGTTTAACGATTTAATTAAAGAGGTGAAAAATAATCAATCCTATGATTGGGAGGTCGGTACTGCCAAGGCGGCGATGCCGGGTGTGTTGGTGACATATTTGCAAGGAAAACCAAAGTCGTCATGAAAGGCATCAATAAAGTCATATTGCTGGGAACGGTGGGTGATGCACCTGAGTTGCGCTACACAGTCCGCCAGCATGCGATTGGCACTTTTCCGCTAGCAACCCATCGGCATATTATTAATGCCAAGGGTGAGCGTGAGGAAAAAACCGACTGGCATAATATTGTCATGTTTGGTCGTATGGCAGAGTATTTCGCTAGCTGCCTGAAAAAGGGCAGCAGAGTTTATATTGATGGGGTGCTTGAATATCATGATGTGCCCCATGCCATCTACAAAGATGTGATCTTGCATAAAACCAATGTTGAAGCAAAACGAATTGAAGTGATTGATGGCATGGTGCTGCATCCTTATCCAGAGGATTTTCCGCCGCTCAGTTATATTGAAAATAAAAAAACAGAAAGTGAAAAAAAGAACAAAAAACCTATTCGGGAAAAAGCAGGCAATAATAAATCCGTAAAAAAACAGAATTTTTCAGATGACTTGTTTGATTAGTTCGTCAAGCGAAAATTATCAAAAAATACTTTGCTTGGTTTTTCTAGTGCAATCGTAAAACAACTAAAGTCTGCAATGTTAGCCATATCCATCTGGCGCCCTTCGGGTGCTATTTTTACTGCATCGAGCGCAATAGAAATCTGCTGCCATCCCGCCTCGAGCTCAAAGCGCCCGTTAAATCGATCGCTAAATATGTAGCCATCCTGGCGATGCTGATGATCATTGATTTTACAAACTAGCCGTAATGTTTGCGTGTCAGGATTAAAAACATCAAAGCGCAGGTGATGGAATTTCTGCCAGTCGCCGTTAAAATAATTTAATGCCAGTGATGAATATTTATTGGTATTAAATGTAACGCTGATCAGTTTGTTGTCGGTGTTGCGCTGGTCGATTATACGAGAAAAACTGCTGTTGCCAGAGAATCGGTCTGTTTCAAAGGGCGTGGAAAAATCGGCCAATACAGGAAACTGATAGTAGGCATTTGTCTCGTCAATGATAGCAATTGTTGTCGGGATGGCAGCGCCTAGAATGAGTAGCAGGCCCGTGCCGACGACAGCTTTATTCCAGCTGCCGGGCAGTTTATTTGTTAAATGCAATTGATGGCCGACGGCCAATGTTGTGCCGGTCATATCATAGCCAAGATCCAGCCAGGAAAATTGACGGCCAATCAAGGCTTGTAAAACCTCAATACTTAGACCGGCTACAAAGGCGAGCGTGAAAACAAGCAGAGAAGACAAAACCGGCTTTTTGTGGAAGTGGCTTTGATACCAATGAATGAATAGGAAGCTCCAAAGATAGAAAAAAGGAATATGGCCACAGTTCCACAATGACTTAAGGGATCTATATGAGCTGCCCTCAACACCGCCAATAAATAACAAGGGTGTTGCTGTCAGGGCGATAATCACAAGTAGCGATATTTTTACTTTGCTCATTAACTCGAGTGTAAAGCGAGATAAGCTCTCAGGGCAATACTTTCCTTAAGTTAGCTTAGTTTTAATGAAAGGACGCACAGCATCTAACTTACTGTTATTTAATTGGTCAAAGCTGCCAGGCTTGTGGCAAGGTAGCCACCCTGAGGAATAGTGGGAA
>JAUXDF010000459.1 GCA_030618505.1 Spongiibacteraceae bacterium
ACCACTGGTAATAAACTGATCAATAACAACCTGTGCGCCATTGGCAAAATCGCCAAACTGGGCCTCCCACACCACTAGGGCGTTAGGCGTTGTGGTTGCATAACCGTATTCAAAGGCCAGCACCGCCTCCTCGGAAAGGAAGGAGTCATGAATGGTCACTCGGGGCTGATCGTCTGAAAGGCTTTGTATTGGCACATAGACACTTTCATCTTTTTGATGATGAAGCACTGCATGTCGATGGGAAAATGTGCCGCGCCCTACATCCTGGCCAGTAATACGAACCGGATAGCCACTTTCGATCACCGTGGCATAGGCCAGCGTTTCGGCAAAACCCCAATTAATAGGGATAGCTCCGGCAGTCATTTTCAGGCGATCATCATAGATTTTGCCAACCTGGCGCTGCAGGGTGAAACCTTCAGGAATAGTATTCAGCTTGTGCGATAAAGCTTGAAGAGCCTTAAGCTCATAACTGGTATCGTAGGGCATATCCCATTTATGGCCGAGGTAATCACTCCAATTAACAAAGAGATCGGAGTTAGGCTCCCTGACCAGACTTTTGGCAACGTGCTCGCCGTTATCCAGAGCATTCCGGTAACCTTCAACCAGCGCCTTGTCGTCAGCCGCATCCAGTACACCTGCGGCGATCAACTTCTCGGCGTAAATATCCCGAGTAGTTTTTTGTTTGCGAATTTTTTCGTACATTAAAGGCTGGGTGCCGGAAGGTTCGTCCGCCTCGTTATGACCCCGTCGACGATAACAGACAAGATCTATAACCACGTCCTTTTTAAACTGCATGCGAAAATCCACCGCCATCTGCGTCACAAATAACACAGCCTCAGGGTCATCGCCATTAACGTGAAAAATCGGTGCCTGCACCATTTTTGCAATATCGGTGCAGTATTCTGTTGAGCGGGCATCTTCACGCTTATTGGTGGTAAAACCCACCTGATTATTGATAACGATATGGACGGTGCCACCAGTGCCATAACCACGGGTCTGTGACATCTGGAAGGTTTCCATCACCACACCCTGGCCAGCAAAAGCGGCATCACCGTGAATAACAATGGGAACTACCTGAGCACCTTCATTATCATCGCGCCTGTCCTGACGCGCCCGCACCGAACCTTCAACGACAGGAGATGCAATTTCCAGATGCGAGGGGTTAAAAGCCAGCGCCAGATGTAACTCACCACCGGGGGTTAGCACATTGGATGAAAAACCCTGATGATATTTAACATCGGAGGAACCAACATAGGTCGCCTTGCCTTCGAACTCATCAAATAGGTCGCCGGGGTTTTTGCCGAGAATATTAACCAGCAGATTCAAGCGACCCCGGTGAGCCATGCCGATAACCGCTTCTTTAACCTTGTAAGAGCCGACGCGTTGAATCAACTCGTCCATCATCGGAATTAAACTCTCACCACCCTCCAGACCAAAACGCTTGGTTCCCGGATATTTTGAGCCAAGATATTTTTCTATGCCTTCGGCGGCAGTTAATCGTTCAAGAAGGTGGGTGCGCACCTCAACACTGTAATCGGGGGCCGAACGAACGCTATCCATACGCTTTTGAACCCAGCTACGCTCCTCGGTATCAACGATGTGCATAAACTCAGCGCCGATAGAATGGCAATAAATTTTCTCCAGTGCCTCAACAATCTCACCCAACGTGGCTTCTTTCTTACCGATATACAAAACACCGGTCTGGAAAACGGTATCAAAATCGGCTTGCGAGAGCTGATGGAAATTAAGCGACAGATCTGGCACGTCTTCGCGAACGGATAAACCTAAAGGATCAAGATTGGCTTTCTGATGCCCGCGCTGGCGATAGGCGCTGATCAGCTGAACAACACGAACCTGCTTGCGCTCGTACTCTGTGCTGACACCGTAGCCAGTATCGGTAGAGGCTGCCGGGCGAAAGCGCGCCTTACCCAAAAGCTCAAAATGCTCCCTGATAGTAGAATGGGGAACATCCTGCTTGATGTTAGCATCATCTACACGCGGCAGTTTCTCAAAATAGTTACGCCACTCCTCAGGAACCTCGTTGGGATCCAGAAGATAAGTTTCGTATAAATCTTCGACATAGGAAGCATTACCACCAGAGATGTGGGAGCTGCTCCACAGGAGCTCCATGGCGCTATCTTGCATACGCTCTGTACCTTAATACGGTTAAGGGGTGCCGCCTGAGACTATAAGCCTGTCGGAATAAATCCCGGCCTACAGAAAAAACAGCATTTCTGGACGAAAACTAGCTAGTGCCCATCCAGAAATTAAACAAAGAGGTCATGGCCAATGCTGATCTTGCGACTTAAAGGCCTTGAAAAGGCCTAGGAGCTAGATTTGCGTTGGCTATGACCGGGCTTAATTTTCGAAAGCTGCCAGTTTCTGGATGGGCACTAATTAAGTATAATAGGCCAACGATCAAGCAGATACCCAATCAGGACTCTTACCATGACCCAAGACGAAATGAAAAAGGCCGTTGCCCAGGCAGCACTGGACTATATCAAGCCAAAGCTGGCCAGCGACACCATCGTCGGTATTGGTACCGGCTCCACTGCCAATTTTTTTATTGATCTGCTAGCCGAACATAAAGC
>JAUXDF010000115.1 GCA_030618505.1 Spongiibacteraceae bacterium
CTTCCAGGTTTTCAAGTTCGTTGAGATCTTTACGGGGGAATATCATGACCCGGTATATACCGTCTTTACTGAGCCAGCGTTCGGAGAGCTCTTTGGGTAGAGTCTCGATAGAAACAGAGTCTGCGCCAAGCCCCTTAAACAAGCTATTCATGGTGTCGGGCAAAGTATCTAGTAAACTAAACTGAAGTTTATCCAGCATCGCCTTGTTCTCTGGCGGGGATTCTGATTTAAGAATGACAAGATACTGCTCCAGAACTTCGTCAAGCTGACGCAAATGCTCTGAGAACGAACTATCCGCATGGGTTGCCAGATTTTTCTTAACCGCCATCTGAAACTTATTAAGTGCCAATATATTATTCTGGAGGGTATCATCATGCGGTGAAGGGAAGCTTGTTAACTGTAGCCCCATCAGCAAAGACAACTCCTCGATAATAGCAAGTTTTTCTTGCTGATCATTTGGCACAAAATCGAGAATCGTGATTGCATTTTCAACGGAGTTCAGTTGTTTCAGTTTTTGCACAGTATTGAGTGCATCCTTTTTATTTGTAGCCAGTACCGTTAACGTCATTGGTGAAGTTTGCTTGGTTTTTAGCAGTTCCTTAAATGTGGTGACTGACTCGCTGCTGGGGTCGCGCAAATTGAGTGGATTGAAATCGAATCTGACCTGCGTAAGAGAACTAATAGCTGCCACGATGAGAACCAATGATATCCACTTTATGAAGGTTTTATATCGCATGGGTAAAAAATATACCCATTCAGGAAACACAGCATCACATGATTTTGCTTTGACTGAACCCAATGGCAATATTATTAGCAGTGCAGGCAATGCCGTCAAGGTAATTAACAGGGCGATAAACATACCCGCACCAGAAATTATGCCAAGCTCTGAAACACCGCTGTAGGCGGTCGGAATGAACGAAAAAAAGCCGACTGAGGTAGTGATTGCACAGAGGGTAATTGAGGGCGCTACTTTATGGACTGCAGTGGTTAATGCTTGTTTTTGAGGTAGACCTTTCTGTAACAATTCCTGATAGCGTAGGCACAGCTGAATAGCATAATCAACACCAATACCAATGTACAAAACTGAAAAGGCAATGGAAATAAGATTGAGGTGGCCGATGGCGAGCGTGGCAAAACCGGCAGTTAGTATCAAGCCCATTAGCAAAACGATGAGCGTGATGAGCGTCAATTTTAGAGACCTGAAACCAAGCAGCAAGGCAATACATACCAGGACCATGGAAAACAACGAGGCCAATTGTGCACTGTGCTGAACACTTTCCAGTTCTTCATGCTCCAGTACCACTTCACCGGTGAGGCGTATTCGAGTGTCGGGAAAAGTTTGTCCGACATTTTCCACGATAGCTTGAACCACCGTGAGTGATTTTTCTGCAGGCATCATTGAACTAAAATCAAGCTTTGGCTTGAGCAAAATAAAGCGCTGGGTGGTCAACAAATCCTGATCTGCTCCGAACATCAACTGCTGCCATGAGAGTTGATAATTTTCACCATCAAGAACCGCTCGAATGGCTGCTCGTATCGTGTTCAGTAAAGGGTTTAGATCGACCGGCAATTCACCCTCTCCAGTGTTGATAGCAAGCTCTATGATCGATAGTAGACTCTTCAGGCTGTTGTCCTGCGCCAATGTGCCTAAGAAGGGTTGTGCTTCTGTCAGTTGGGCTGCCAGTTCTTCGATATCATCGAGCTCAAGATAAAGTAGGCCATGCTTATCAAAATATGGCCCTTCACCGGGAATATAGACCGATTCGATATACTGTTTTTCATTCCGAAATTGCTGGCCGAGATACGATAATGCTCTCGTTGTCAGTTCAGGTGATTTTGCGTCTACTACAACCAGGATTGCCTGGTCATCCTGTGGGAAAGCTTGTAAAAAGCGTTGTCGATCCTTTTGGAAAGGTAAATCCGATGATAATATTTTGGTTGTGTCGGTATCTATCGTCAGGTTTTCAACGGTGTAGTACAGGCTGAATCCGCAAGCAATGCAGATTATTAGGAGCAGTACTTTGGGATTGCTTAGTAATAGCTCTTCCAGAGCAGCAAGCGGTTTTCTTAATGCTTTGATAATTTTCATCTGTATTTCTTGGTTTTTTCCAGGGCATTACTAACTTTTCCAGTAGCAATGC
This sequence comes from Spongiibacteraceae bacterium, assembly GCA_030618505.1. GTDB lineage: Bacteria > Pseudomonadota > Gammaproteobacteria > Pseudomonadales > PIVM01 > JAUXDF01. Next base: position 2,142 of record JAUXDF010000115.1, read on the forward strand.
CATCTTTTTGAATAACCATTCCAAAAGATTGGACTTGGGACATCAATTCCTCAGCTGTGATGATAAAAGCGGGGCTAATCGGATAACCAGCAGCTTGAAAAACTTTTGCAGTCCAAACATTACAGGTTTTGAACAAATGGTATGTTTCTCCAGATAAATAAAACTGACTGTTACCGTAAAGACCTTTACCAATAGGTTTTGAGATACCATCCGGGCCTTTGTAATAACTTGCCGCAATATAACGTATCATACGTTCAAAACCATCATTAGACAGGCGAACTTCGATAATTTCACTCAAAGGAAAATAGGAAGTAATCGCCTTATTAAAACCAACGATGTGCAGAACACTAGCTGTAGGCCAGAGTATCGCTTTTATGGCTATGCCGAAGTGAGGGTTTGGTGTCTGATAGTACTCCTTGTCGCCCCAGCCGACTTCAAGATACCAGGCACTGGGGAAGTCCTTGCTCTCCGGCCAAAGGGTATCGGGTATATCAGCCCGTTTTATAACAATTCCGGCATGCCAACCATGGTTGACCAGATAGATTATTTTTTCTGAATCAATAGGGTTGACTGGATACAACTCATTGACAGAACTGCACGATTCAGAGGTCAAAACTATAATCAGCGATAAAATGAAACGTATTATTCTATTCATAGCTCCTGTTTATAGTAAATCATGAGGATAGACAAACGATTTAGTTTGTCATATATCCCTTCCAGGCATACTTTTAGTGTGTCTTTTGTGCATGGAGGCTTGAATGCCGATACGACCGATTGAGAGAATTTCCGTGAAACTTCAGTCAATCAATTGCTTGAATAATATTTATGATACAACTCAACCATCGTTATAAATAGAATAGCAATAACCGGTCCATAGAAGATTCCACCAACTCCAAAAACAGTCATCCCGCCGATAATAGTGAACAGTATAAGTAATGAATTTATTTGAATTCTCTTGCCTATAAATATAGGTTTGAACCAATTTTCTGTGAGAAATGCTAATACAGAACAATAAATGAACAGTGCAATACTGGTAAAGGTTTCACCTATAATTGCCAAGTAGATGCAAGCTGGTATATAGATAATCGACATTCCCAATAAAGGAATAAATGCCAATATAATCATGATTGTTGTCCATAAAACCACTAAATTGATTCCAGCAATCCAAAAACCGATTCCGGCTAAAATACCTTGTATCAGTCCGCCTAAGCCATTGCAAACCAGAGTTACAAAATTCATTTGATTGAATTTCTCAATAATCAATTCCTCCTGGTCATTTGGAAGAGGTGAAAATTCCAGTAAGAATTTTTTTAGCGGGATACCTTCGGCCAGCAAAGCATAAATTACCAAAATCATAATCACAAAATCAAATAAGAAACTTACTATATTTCCAACAATGTTGTTTATCGTAGAAATAACAATACCGGAAAAATTTTTAATTTGATTAACCACTTCATTGATAACGTTATCCATATTGACTTCGATACCAAGCTTGGAACTTAAATTTTTTACCGCTTCAGCAAAATACCCGTCACCGAAGAAAAAATTGTTCACCAATTCATTATTGATTCCTGCTGCTAAATGTTTATATAAAGTTATAGCCTCTTTTGATAATACAAACGATAGGTATATCGTCGGAAAAATAACAACGACAATAACTATAAAACACATAATTATGGCTGCAACTCTTCGTGTTAATTGTGTTTTTTCTAAAAGCCGCAGATACGCTGGATATATACTTCCAGTGATGATTGCTGCAAATATTATGGCTCCCAGAAAAGGCTTCATCATCATCCATAACAAATAAATCAACAATATTAAAACAGCTGAAAAATACAAATTTGGAACATTTAACTGTCGCAAGATTTCCTCCTTTGTTAAAACAAAATTCTCCGTCAAACTTTACGGATTTTAATAAAGCCTTACTTCTTAAAAACTCTCCGTGGTATAGCGATAGGCTCGAAGCTCTCGTGACCAGTAATTTTTGGGTAATCCAGCCTTCATTTTTAGATGATGAATAAAATCAGCTGGTTTGGGCAGGGATTCCCAAACCGAAGGTAAAAATGTGGCTCGATGTGAGCTATCATCAAGGATAAGGCCATCAATATCAGGTCGAAGCTGTTGGATTAACTCTGCTTCAGACTGGCAAGGTATACTTTCAGCGGGACTCAGAATAGAAAGGTGGATGCTAAGATCACCTAGTTCAGATTCTTCTAAAGGCGGGAATCGGGGATCAGAAAACGCAGCGGCATAGCTGTTTTCAGCAATATCTTCGGCCAGAGGCCTGCGTGCTTCTAGCATGCCGATACAGCCGCGTAATTGCCCCTGTTTTTCCAGAGTAACGAAGGTGGCTCGTTGCACAATGAGCTCATCAGCCATTGTAGCGGGATCTATCTGCAATGGGCGGCCATATTTCAGACCATGTTCTATAGAGGCTTTGGCTAGATCTTTTAGTGTTTGTCTGTGGCTATCGGATAACATTATGCTGATGTTGGCTCAGTGAATAGATAGGCACCGTAACCGACCACGTTGTCCTTGCTGCCAGCAGTATCACCTGAATTTCTCAAATCAAGAACGCTAGCTTCTAGAGGGTGGCGTTGTGCAAAAGTAAGCAATCCTCTTATCCCAACACAACCACAAGCATGTTGTGAATCTACCGTGTTCACATCCAGGTCTAGAATAGCCTGTGAAGTAGTCTGATCGAGTTGCTGTGCTGTTTGATATTGATGATAGTGACTGAGATCGGAACTGATAACGATTAATGTTTCAGGACCTCCCCAAAGGGTTTCGATGATTTTGGCGATTAGTTGAGGATTAGCATCTCCAGCCACTATCGGCACGATTGCAAATTTATCCAGTATGTATTGCAAAAAAGGCAGTTGAACTTCCAGGCTATGTTCAGCAGCATGGGCTTCATCAATGACATGAACGCCAGCTATTTCTGATAATTTGGCTTGAGCCTTTTTGTCTACAGGGATAGGTCCCAAAGGTGTATCAAAATTATCAGCACTACTGATAGCGACCCCATTAAAACCAACGCGATGTGAAGGGCCAATGATGACCACGCGACTTATGAGCTGGCGATAGGGTTCAAGTAGTGCAAAAGCACTGGCGGCAATTGGACCGGAATAGATATAACCGGCATGAGGGACTATGAGCACCTTCGGGGCTGTAGCAACTGAAGCTGGTGTCGCTTGTGCCAGATCCTGTTCAATCATGTCACTGAGAACGTCAGGATTTTCTGGATAAAACATTCCGGCGACAGCCGGTGGTCGAATAATTTCCATAACCATCTCCTATAGGAGTAATATTAACCTCAGTATCCTGCAGGTATTTCAGGATTGCAAGATTTCTTTTAATAAGTAGTGAGGTGTATAGCTATGAATGATTCAGTTATTGCTAGCGAAACATTTCCAGAAGCAGTAGCAACAAAATACTGGCATTTGCTGGAAGATGGTCGGGTTCAATGTGATCTTTGTCCCAGGTTTTGTAAATTACATGAAGGGCAACGCGGTTTATGTTTTGTTCGCGCCAATCAGGATAACAAGGTTGTTCTGACTACATGGGGGCGATCCAGTGGCTTTGCGGTTGATCCAATAGAGAAAAAACCGTTGAATCACTTCTTGCCAGGCACACCAGTCCTTTCGTTTGGTACAGCCGGTTGTAATTTGGCTTGTAAATTCTGTCAGAACTGGGATATTAGTAAATCCAGAGAAATGGATACGCTGATGGCAAAAGCGACACCGGATATGATTGCTAATAAGGCAAAAGAATTAGACTGCCGCAGTGTAGCCTATACCTATAATGACCCGGTTATTTTCCATGAATATGCGATTGAAGTAGCGCAGGCCTGTACAGAACAGGGAATAAAGAATGTGGCTGTGACGGCGGGGTACGTGTGTCCTGAACCGAGAGCTGAATTTTACCGTTATATGGATGCTGCCAATGTTGATCTGAAAGCCTTTACTGAGGGTTTTTATCACAAACTGACGGGCTCTCATTTACAAACGGTTTTAGAAACGCTGGAATATATAAAACATGAAACCAATGTTTGGTTAGAGCTCACCACACTCATCATTCCGGGTGAAAATGATTCGGAAGATGAAATTCAGCAAATGACCCAATGGGTGGTTGAACACCTGGGAGCTGATGTACCGATGCACTTTTCGGTCTTTCATCCAGACTGGAAAATGATGGACAAACCATCAACACCACCTGAAACAGTTCAGAAAGCAAGACAGATTGCATTGGATAATGGTGTTCACTATGCTTATGTTGGTAATATGCATGACAAAGTTGGTGATAGTACCTGGTGTTATCACTGTGGAGCCTTGCTAATTGGACGAGACTGGTACCAATTAAGTGAATGGCAATTGACAGCAGAGGGTTGTTGTCAGAAGTGTGGTACTCATTGTGCTGGTGTGTTTGAAGAGCAACCTGGAAACTGGGGAGCCAAGAGGTTGGCGGTGAAGATGTCCTAAATTTCCATTCCTTTGGTATGACTGTCGCCGCAAGTAGTGGCTTTGAGAAAAATTTCGGTTTCAGCGGGAATAGGAATGGGGAACTCCATGAGCTCAAGCGGGGTCTGATTTTCTATTATGATCACTGAGGCTTTTCAATACCATTGCTTTCATTATATCCACCGTTTCTTGTGTTGCTGGAATACTGCCTTCTTGACCGCTAATGATTCTTTTCTTCTGGGTATTATACTCTCCGCACATGGATTTTCAGCACTCAAGCATGCCCTTTTTTACGGATGGCCGCGTTGAAAAACCTTGCTGTAGATTGCTACAGCGGCATTTTTCGCCTTGCCCTCCACAAAAAATGACTCACTTGAATGCTAAAAATTCATGTGCGGAGAGTATAGTAAGCCACCAATGCTTTGGATGCCAGGGTTATGATTGCCATAAAACGGGCTGGCAAACATCATCTAACCCCCGAACCCAAGCGCTGACCAGAAAACTATGACTGATACCAACCACGACATCAAAGACCTTTCGCTGGCTAACCAAGGACGCGCACGTATCGAGTGGGCGCGCACTGAAATGCCGGTGTTGCGTTTAATACACGATCGTTTTGCCAAACAACGCCCATTGGCAGGCGCGCGCATCAGCGGCTGCCTGCATATCACTACAGAAACTGCTAATCTGGCGCGCACCCTGACGGCAGGTGGGGCGGAGTTGGTATTATGTGCCAGCAATCCTCTTAGCACCCAGGATGATGTCGCAGCCGCACTGGTACAGCATTATCATGTTCCCACCTTTGCCATTCGTGGTGAAGACGACAGTACCTATTACCAGCATATAGCCAAAGCGCTGGATCATCATCCCCAGCTAACCCTGGATGATGGTGCCGATCTGGTTAGCGAATTGCATAAAAGCCGCAGTGATTTACTGGCTGAAGTGATTGGCGGCACCGAAGAAACGACCACCGGCGTGATCCGTCTTCGCGCTATGGCGGCAGATAATGCCCTCAGATTTCCGCTCATTGCTGTTAACGATGCGATGACTAAGCATCTGTTCGATAATCGTTACGGTACCGGCCAAAGTACCTTGGACGGCATTATTCGGGCTACCAATATACTGCTGGCCGGAAAAACCTTCACGGTTGCTGGTTACGGTTGGTGCGGTCGCGGTATTGCCATGCGTGCTAAAGGTCATGGCGCCCATGTCATCGTCACTGAAGTCGAGCCGCTGAGAGCACTGGAAGCGGCCATGGATGGTTTTCGGGTCATGCCCTTGCTGGATGCAGCTGCCTGTTCGGATTTTATTATTACAGCAACCGGCGACAAGCATGTGTTGGATCAGCCACATTTTGAGGTGATGAAAGACGGCTGCGTGATAGCCAATTCCGGGCATTTTAATGTTGAAATCAATATTCCGGAATTGGAAAAGCTGACTGTAAAAAAACATCGTCCACGTAACAATGTCGAATCGTATCAACTTAAAAACGGGCGTACTATCCGGTTGTTGGCGGAGGGACGGCTAGTCAATCTAGCTGCCGCAGAAGGCCATCCGGCAACTGTTATGGATATGAGTTTCGCAAATCAAGCATTGAGCATTGCTTATTTGTGGCAGCATGGCGCTGATCTTAAAAATGCAGTGCATCCGGTGCCGGCTGATATTGATCAACAAGTCGCTACAATGAAGCTGGCGGCGATGGGTATCAATATTGACAGGTTAACACCGGAACAGACGGCTTACTTATCTTCATGGAAA
>JAUXDF010000435.1 GCA_030618505.1 Spongiibacteraceae bacterium
AGGACATGATCCACTACACGCTGCGCTACTCCAATGTAATGGGCGTTCGCTCGGATTATATCCAGTGGGAAAAAGAACAAATGGCATCCGGTAAAATCAAAGAAGCTATCACCTACACCTTGGATGAAGGCTAAGTCACCGCTATGGGAATCAATGGTTTCCACTGATTTACTGATTAAGGCTACAAAATAATAATCAAAGGAGCATCAGCCCTCAATGCTACCCGCATTGCAAAACGTTAATTCAATTATTGTGCGCCTACCCAACTGGGTGGGCGACATCGTGATGGCCACGCCGGTTTTTGAAAGCTTGCGCGCCAACTTTCCTGACGCCACTATTACCGCCTGTGTTCGCCCCTATGCTCGGGGGATCGTTCAAGACGGACCCTGGTTTGATCACGTTATCGGCTGCAATGACAAAAGTATCGCTGGAATAAAACAGGTCGTCAGGGAGGTAAATGCCCTGAAACCTGATATGGCTTTACTACTGCCCAATTCCACACATTCGTATATTACCGCTCGATTATCGGGCATTAAGCAGATCTATGGTTATCGACGTAATTTACGCCAGTACTTTTTGACTGGCGGGCCATTACCGATTCGCGAAGGCAAGGGCTACAAACCCTTGCCCATGCAAGATTATTACCTCGAGTTATGCCGTTACCTTGAACTTGAAATACCCCAACCCGCCCGCTGTAAACTTTACCTCTCGCCTGCCCTTCAAGCCGAAGGAGAGGAAATTCTTTATCGCTACGGCATTCAAGCCGATGACAGAGTTATCGGCCTAAATCCAGGCGCCAGTTTTGGCTCATCAAAATGTTGGCCAACCGAGCATTTTGCCCGACTCGCCGAGTTATTACAGCAGAAGCTGGATTGTAAGCTTCTGCTGCTAGTTGGCCCTGGAGAGGAAGAGATTGCAGAAAAGATCATCGCCGAAAGCCAGGCGACGATCATTAACACCGGCCCCGACAAAATAGATTTGGCGCAACTAAAACCATTGATAAAACGCTGTGACTTGTTGGTGAGCAATGACACCGGACCTCGCCATTATGCAGTAGCCTTCGATGTACCCACCGTGGTACTTATGGGACCAACCAATCCGCTTTATACGGCGACTAATCTTGATAATACCACCGTTATTCGCCGTGAACTGCCCTGCTCTCCCTGCCATAAAAAAACTTGCCCTATTGATCATCGCTGCATGACAGAAATCACCCCGGCGATGGTCGAACAAGAAGTTGTCGCGTTAATTTATAATACAGCCAAGAATACAATAGACTTATGAGACCTGATTATTACCAAAAACAGTGGCAGTTACTCAAAGCCGAACCTAATAGTGATGCACTGCAACATCTCGCACGCAGAATTGCCTACTCCTTTATTGATCGGTATTTTTACAGTGATTGTTATGAAGAGGAATACATCAGCCTGCTTTGTGAAATGGCCACCAGTTTTGAGAATGAACGCTATAACGCAATTGGCACAGGCATCTTATTTGGCGTTGTAATTGAAAAACTGTGTGATGACTTTGAAGAGCTACAAACAGAAACGTACAATCGCCTAATTGCTCAACTGGTCACACTACTGCGCCAACTACCATCAGCCCAGGCATTAAATGACCAGCTAAACCAGTTTGGCCTGCAAACTCGACAGCAACTTTATGACCGCATTGAATCTATTCGTAGCAACAGCGATAGACGTAGAAAAATCCCCAAGCCACCGAAAAAAATCCTGGTGTTATCCCGTGTCACTATCGGCGCTGATATCGCCATCAGTAGCGTTATTTGTCAGCGCTTAAACCATCAATACCCGGACGCAGAATTAGTCTTGGTGGGCTCAGCTAAACTCCAACAGATTTATGCAGGTAACCCCGGGGTACGCATTCTCCCCTTGCAATATCAACGTCACGGCAACCTGCTTGAGCGTTTTTCCTATTGGCTGGAGCTTTGCACACTGATTAACAAGGAGATTGGTGAGCTGCCCCATAATGAAGTACTGGTATTCGACCCGGATTCTCGACTCACTCAGCTGGGTGTTTTACCCATCATTGATAGCGAAAGCTATTTCTTTTTTAATAGTCGCGGTAAAGACAACTATCCCAAAAAAATCTCCATCGCAGAATTAACCAATTTTTGGCTTAATTCAGTACTCCAGCCCGGCCCCTTTTATTTTCCTGCGGTTTGGCCAGACAAACTGAGCATGAAAACCGCTGATAATGCCAGCAGCACCCTACACAAGGGTGGAATCAAGCATGTGATTAGCTTGAACTTTGGAACCGGAGGCAACACCCGCAAGCGCCTTGAAGACGAGTTTGAGCAGAAGCTGACCCTTGCCTTGTTAAAGCAACCTGATACCGCAATTTTGCTCGATTTTGGTTTTGGCGAGGAAGAAACTGCCCGCAACAATACTATTTTGCAAGCAGCCAGGCAGGCAGGTTTCCCGGTACAAAAATGTCGCTTTGAGGAGCTTGGCAAAATCAGTGAACTAAAGGGTATTGTTGCCGTTGAATGTAATATCGGTGAAGTTGCCGCCCTTATTGCCCATTCTGATGAATTTATTGGTTATGACTCCGCCTGTCAGCATATGTCTGCTGCAATGGGAAAACCCACTTACACCGTCTTTGCCGGTAGTAATAACGTGCGCTTTATTCGGCGCTGGACCGCCTGTGGAGTCAATACCAGCGAAATAATTTATGTCGATACCTTAACGAAAGAGACTCATATCGACACCGATGACCTTGTGCAACGAATTCTCGATCGTCGAGGTTTTACACCCAAATAATTAACCGAACTATTTAAAGCTCTTCTAGTCCGACATTTTTTTATATTATTATTTCATATCGCCTTATAAAAACACCCTCCTGTTCACCCTTGAGCTACGCTATATATTAGTTACCCACTTTTCCTTCGGGTCAATTTTCCTGTTTTTATCGAGGTCTAGCTAATGAAAAAGAATACAGCTGAAAAG
>JAUXDF010000108.1 GCA_030618505.1 Spongiibacteraceae bacterium
GTCACTGAGGGAATGCAGTGGCCACTGACAAATATCAAAATCTCTCCACTGGCAAAATCACACCCAATATTCAGGGAGCGGCCAAAAGAAAACTCATCCTGTCGTATATGTGTAATCCGAGCGCCATGCGCAGAGGCAATGCTCAATGTTTGATCGATAGAGCCCGAGTCAACAATGACGCTCTCGATAGAAAAAGTATCACTCTCCTGAGAGTTAATAGCAGCTAATAACTCTTCCAAGTATTTTTCTTCATTCAGGGTACGTATAACGACGCTAACTAACATTTGGTATTCACAGGCCTCAGCTGTAGTGAAAATCCCGGCGAATTCTAACATAACTACAGAAAAAGGCTTATCTTATCCCGATAAACATAACGTTTATTATAAGAATATTGATATTACAAACTGCCATTTTTTGCTCCCGACTGCCCCAGCATATCATCTATTATTAATTGCCTTCGCAACCGAGGAAAGGAGCACGAGCGTTACGCGCTGAAGTGATCATCTAGCTTATCTAACAGTTCAAGTCCTTTTTTAATATTTCCAGTAGCAGCCAAGGCACGAAATCTTGTCTCGCTATCAAACTCTGCAAGAGCTTGAGTAGAAAGTTCTTCTATTAATTTATTGACGCTAATTTTTCTATGCTGTGCCATTGACTTAAGTCTTTCATGTTTGTCATCTGGCAAGCGTACGGTTAATGTAGACATGGTTATTTACCTCTAAAGAACATTTCCGGTGTTAGTATTCTCAAATTTCTAAATGTTAATTCAGCACCCGTTAAGTCTTTTATATTGTTCGTGATAATTAAATTACTATTGCCTGCTATCGCCAATTCTATCAAAAAATTGTCGCTTTCATCTTTCAGGTTTGGACGCCACAAATAATATATTGGCACCCAGTGACAAATACTATAATAGGCATTTAATAACTCACGTATTTCACCCTTAGTGATCGGGCATAAATCTACTATGTTCTTGCGACTACTCACATCTTCATATTCTTGATATAAAGCATTACTAATCAGTGGGTTAAATTTTCCGAGTAAGCATTGCCTAAGTATTTCCCGGCTTGGCCCTTCCTTCCCAATCAGGGCGCTTATCAGTACACTGGTATCCATTACTATATTTTGTATCATTAGATTATGATAGCACATACGCCATCATAGTTAAACGTAAGGTTAACGAATACCGCCAGCAAGGAAAGTCAAAAACATGCTAAAAATAAAACTACACTGGCAGATTTTAATAGCGATTGTACTAGCCACCAGCCTCGGCCTGGTACTGGATAAAGACGCCAGCATTTTCAGTGTGTCAGTCGCTGAAATTTTCCAGTTTATCGGCACTCTTTTCCTTAATGCCCTGAAGATGATTATTGTGCCATTGATATTGGCTTCTATTATCTGTGGTATGGCCAGTCTGGGAACGGGCGATAATTTGGGGCGACTCGGCGGCAAGACGCTCGTTTTTTATATGGCATCGAGTCTGTTTTCGATTCTGGTGGGCTTGCTGTTTGTGAACTTGATTGAGCCGGGCATTATTGATGGTCAGCCGGCGGGGGATCGCTTGAATTTAAGTTCTGCGGAGCAGGTATCGTCCCAGCTAGAGCGGGTAGAAGGGCGCGGGACGGGAGATATCGCCGGGGTGTTTTTGCGTATGGTGCCCACCAATATTGTAAAAGCTGCCGCAGACGGGCAGATGCTGGGCTTGATCTTTTTTGGCCTGTTGTTTGGTTATTATATGATGCGTATTGAGGGTGAGCATAAGGAGTCGCTGATTAATATGTGGCGGGCGGTGCAGGATACGATGATGCTGATCACTTTGTTTGTGATGCGTTTTGCCCCCTTGGGTGTGTTTGGGCTGGTGGCCCATACGGTGTTACATACCGGTTTTGATGCTTTTCAGCCCTTGCTGATTTTTTTCTTTACGGTACTGGCAGCGCTGGCTTTTCATGTTTTGGTGAATCTGACTTTGGTGCTGCGATTTGTGGCGAAGGTGAATCCGCTGGATCATTACAAGGCGATGGCGCCGGCGATGTTAACCGCTTTTTCAACGGCATCTTCTTCGGGCACTTTGCCGGTGACGATGGAGTGTGTTGAGAAACGGGCGGGGGTTTCTAATAGTACTTCATCTTTTGTATTGCCATTGGGTGCTACGGTGAATATGGATGGCACCGCTTTGTATGAGTGTGTGGCGGCGATGTTTATTGCTCAGGCTTATGGGCTGGATTTGAGTTTTACGACGCAATTTACGATTGTACTGGTGGCGCTGCTTACTTCGATTGGGGTGGCGGGGATTCCGGCGGCTAGTCTGGTGGCGATTACGGTGATTTTAGGTACGATCGGTTTGCCGCTGGAGGGTATTGGTATGCTGCTGGTGACTGACCGGGTGCTGGATATGTTGCGTACGGCGGTGAATGTTTTTAGTGATAGTTGTTGTGCGGTGTTGGTGGCTAAGACGGAGGGGGAAGAGGGAGTTTTGGAGCGGGTGCCATCAAGTTAAGAATGGCAAGAGTGCAGCGAAACCCAACAAATAGTATTTGCCGAGATTCAAGCCATACGACAAGCTGGGAACACTGCTACCAACTTAAGGTAAATCCCTTGATTTCGCAGGCTCAATCACGGCTACGGGTGCTCATGCCCACAGCGTTATGCGGGGCACACTGATCACGGCTACGGGCGCAGGCTCGTAGCCAAATGCCGCCTAGCCGGAGATATCGTTGGCTATGGTTTGTAGCTCTTCGGCACAGGCCAGTACATTTTCTACGGCGGATTGTGCTTTGTCTGCGCTGAGATTCAGGCGCTGAAACAAGGCGGCAGGTATTTCTTCCAGTGGTGCATCACCAATGCCATTTTGTCTCAGCAGCCTACCAGCGACAAACAGCAGGTTGGCATATTCAAACTCGGGGCCGTCATAGTCAGGGTTATTTTGATGACGTATGGCCGCACAAACCTGATCCGGCATGGTCCACAACTCCATCAACCAGCTGTTCATCTGGTCGCGGTCTATTCCCAGCAGATGGCGCTCGATAGCGGCGTGTCCTGCATGGGGGTTGGCCTCAAGGTGACGGCAGATCAATGAAAAGTAGGGTGGAAACACCGTCGCCAGTACCAGATAACCAAAGTTATGTAACAAACCACTCAGGCAGGCCATGCCCATCTCCGGGCGTTGTTTGGCGGGTATCGCTTTTATCAGCTCTTCTATAATCGCCGCGGTGTAAACCGATTGGTGCCAGTAACCACTAAAACCCCGTGGCGCATCCTTGGGCATTAGCAGGGTTTTGCCCAGCGATAAACCCAGAGACAAATTCATTACCAAATCAAAACCCAGTACCCGCACGATGGCATCGTGGACTGATTTGATTGGCCCCGGTGCGGCGTAATAGGGAGAAGCTGCCCAACTGACCACCTGTGCTGCCAGCGGTGGGTCTACTTCGACAATATCTGACAAATCCTTGATGTCAGCCTTGGGATCAACTCGTAATTTAATAATACGCTGGGCGGTATCTGGCAGGGGGGGGAACTCGAGGGTGTCCTCCAGGCGCTGCTGTATACGCATGGAGGTGAATTGCCCCAGCGCTTTGGTGATCTCCTCAATATCATTTTTTTGATTACCAAAGTGAATCGCCGGAATCGGTGCACTGATATCGGCAATCACCGCGCCCTGTAGAATCTGTTTAAAATCCTGCTGCTTAAGTCTTAATAATCCGTTATCAGCGCCAGACTCCAACACCACCTCTGGCTGGCTGAGAACGGTCTCGTCAACCACGGTAGGAAAACCGGTGATCTGGGGAATCGCGGGTAGCGAAAAAAGGTCTTTGGCGTCAACCAAAGTTTGCAGCTCATTGCTGGGGATGGCTCGGAGGTCACGGCCAGTCAGCTTGTTCAGTGCGCTGACATCCAGCAGACTATCGGCTGGAATAATGGCCTGCAACTGGCCTTTGTCGTCGGCGAGCACCACCGAGCGGGTGGCACCTGCCCAGCTGATATATTGGCTGATGGGGATGCTGCTGGTACAGAACTGGGGTGTTTCGGTAAGACCATAATTAATATGGTGTGCATTTAATACCGTTTCCACGGCCGCTGGAATAGACATAGATGGCTCTCGATTTTTATCTACCGGCAAAGAGAGAATTTAGTTCCTCCACACGCCCAGGTAGGTATCCCTGAAATAGATTGTTGTCATTGCTTCCTCAAGTGTAGTTCAGGGATCTTTGGTGCGCCGACTGAAAAGTGGCCTAAAAGTGGTGGCTGATCACAGTTTTGCAGCAACAATCATCCTGGGTATTATGATTGTACTCAGGCATTACCGTAAATTTCTCTGGCGGGAATCCAGCGCTGGATCAGCGGCTCAATATGGCTCGGATATTGACTGAACAGGGTTTCAGCGGCTTGGTGAACTGCGCCAAGTAGGTCGGCATCGCGTTGCAGATCCGCAATTTTAAACTGAATCAGGCCGGTTTGACGGCTGCCCAGCACCTCGCCGGGGCCACGCAATTGCAGGTCTTTTTCAGCAATCACAAAACCGTCATTAGTTTCACGCATCACCGACAACCGCTCCTTGCCCTGCATCGAGAGAGGGCTGCTATAGAGTAAAACACAGTAACTGGCTCTGCTGCCCCGACCCACCCGACCACGCAGCTGGTGCAGTTGTGCAAGCCCGAGACGTTCTGGATTTTCTATAATCATTAAGCTGGCATTGGGTACATTAACGCCCACTTCAATCACGGTGGTAGCGATCAGCAAATCCAGCTCTGCCCGATGAAAAGCGGCCATTACCTCGGCCTTTTCAGCACCTTTCATCCGACCGTGTACCAGACCAATGTTCAATTCCGGCAGCGCAGCGCTTAGCTCCTGCTCGCAGGCTTCAGCAGCCTGGCATTGTAAGACTTCGGACTCTTCAATCAAGGTGCACACCCAATAGGCCTGACAACCTTGCTGGCAGGCATTTCTCACCCGCTCCACCACCTGCGAGCGCCTGCTATTTTCAATCAGCACGGTATTAACCGGCGTACGCCCTGGCGGTAGTTCATCGATTACCGAGATATCAAGATCCGCATAGGCACTCATCGCCAAAGTGCGAGGGATAGGGGTGGCGGTCATAATAAGCTGATGGGGGACTTGCTCGCCTTGCTGATGGGTAGACGATGATTGAGAAACACCTTTTTCACGCAGCGCCAAACGCTGATGAACACCAAAACGGTGCTGCTCATCGATAATAACCAGTGCCAGCTGATGGTAGTGAATATCGTCCTGAAACAGTGCGTGGGTACCAATTAATAGCCGGGTCTGGCCGCTCAGTAATTTTTCCAGCACTGCCTGGCGTTTCTTGCCCTTGATACGCCCGGTTAACCAGTCGACAGAGATATTTAGTGGCTCAAACCATTCCTGAAAAGCTTGCAGGTGTTGTTCCGCCAGTATTTCAGTGGGTGCCATAATCGCCACCTGAAAACCATTGCTAATCGCCTGCAGCGCGGCCAAAGCGGCAACGGCGGTTTTTCCAGAACCGACATCGCCTTGCAATAAGCGCAACATCGGATTATTTTTCTGCAGATCCGTGGCGATTTCAGCCCAAACCCGCTGCTGCGCCCGGGTTAGCGAAAAACCCAAGGCAGTCAGTAGTTGTTTATTAGCGGCTGGATCCGGGCTTAATACCGGAGCCTGTAAACTACGCACACTTTCGCGTAATTGCAGCAGACTCAGGTGATGGGCAAGCAACTCCTCAAAGGCCAAGCGTCGCTGATAAGGGTGTTTACCCTCACTGAGCTGATCAAGCCGGGCATTAGGGGGAGGGTGGTGCAAATAACGCAGCGCATCCATCAAACTAACCTTTAGCTGCTCAGCCAAACATTGCGCCGGCAGCCACTCCTTGATACCAGAGGCATTGCTGTCTGGCAGCTGTACAAAAAGCTGGGCGATAAATTTTCGCCAGCTAAGTTGTGATAAACCCTCAGTGCTGGGGTAAACCGCGGTCAGTCGATCATCAAGAGCCTCGTCACCGGTATGATCAACAGGGCGATATTCGGGGTGATACATTTCCAGGCCGCTGGCACCACGGCGGCTTTCACCAAAGCAACGTAAACGGGTGCCGGTAATAAAGTTCTGTTTTTGTGCGGCGCTGAAGTGATAAAAACGCAGGGTGATAATGCCGCTGGCATCCTGTAAGCGACAAACCAGGCTTCTGCGACGACCAAAGGCGACATCAGCGGTAAGCACCTCTCCCTCAATTACCGCTTCCTGGCCTGGAAACAGTGCGCCAATAGGCGTAATACGGGTGCGATCCTGGTAACGTAACGGCAGATGAAAGAGCAAGTCCTGCAAAGAACTGACACCGAGTTTGGCGAATTTTGCGGCCAGGCTGGGGCCGATACCTTTTAAGGTGATGATAGATTGCTGCGCAAGGTCTTCAGGTGGCATTTTTTATTATTCCGCAAAACGCAACAGGCAAAAATATCGCTTATTCCCGGAAGGTGCCTTCGGCTTTTCCGGCCTGCGAATATTACCTTTTTTTAGACTATTTAGCATATAATAGCCGTTTGAAAATTGAGCAAAAAAATAACAATGACAAATTCTCAGCCCTACAAGGGTATTATTCTGGCAGGCGGCTCCGGCACTCGTCTACACCCTTTAACCGCGACCGTCAGCAAACAGCTGATGCCGATTTACGACAAGCCGATGATCTACTATCCGCTGGCGACCCTAATGCTGGCTGGTATCCGCGATATTTTAATTATTACCACTCCTCGCGATCATGATGCATTTTGCGCCCTCTTGGGTGATGGCAGCAAGTGGGGCATAAACCTGGAATATGCCATTCAACCCGAGCCCGAGGGGCTAGCTCAGGCTTTTATTATCGGCGAGCAATTCATTGGCTCATCCCCCGTCAGTCTTATTTTGGGTGACAATATCTTTCATGCCGACAATATGCGCCAAAAGCTCGCCCAGGCCATAAATCGCAATAAGGGCGCTACGGTATTTGCCTATTACGTACAAGACCCCGAACGCTATGGTGTTGTCAGCTTTGACAAAAGCGGCAAAGCGATGGATATCGAGGAAAAACCCAGCCAGCCAAAATCCAATTATGCGGTAACGGGTCTGTATTTTTATGACAATCAGGTCGTTGATATTGCCAAAGGCATTAAACCTTCTGCACGTGGTGAGCTTGAAATCACCGATGTGAATAATGTCTATTTGCAAAATCAGCAACTCAACGTTGAGGTTTTCAGCCGTGGTACCGCCTGGCTGGATACCGGCACCCACAACTCGCTACTGGATGCGGCTAACTTTATCCGCGTGGTTGAGGAGCGACAGGGGCTGAAAATCGCCTGCCCGGAAGAAATCGCTTTTCGCATGAAGTATATCGACGCCGAACAATTATTAAGTCTGGCGACACCACTAATAAAGAGTGGTTACGGACTCTACCTTAAATCCGTCGCCAATGAACAATATATCGAGCATACGGTATGAATGTAGTAAAAACGCCTCTGCAGGATGTTGTGGTAATTGAAACCCAGTCCTTCGGTGACTCCCGTGGGTTTTTCCTCGAGAGCTGGAATCAAAAGGTCTTTGCCGAAAACGGTTTGGATATGCACTTTGTGCAGGACAATCACAGCAAATCCGGACAGGGTATTTTGCGCGGTTTACATTACCAAACAGAACACACTCAGGGAAAACTGGTGCGGGTTGTTGCCGGAGAGGTATTTGATGTGGCGGTTGATCTTCGCCAAAGCTCGCCGACTTTCGGTCAGTGGCATGGCGTAGTACTGTCGGCGGAAAATAAAAAACAGTTTTGGGTTCCCGCCGGTTTTGCCCATGGTTTTTATGTGATGAGTGACAGCGCGGAGTTTATTTATAAGTGTACCGACTTCTATGACCCCTCCTCGGAAGTATCCATTGCCTGGAATGATAAAGAACTTGCTATCGATTGGCCGCTAGTTAATGGTCAGGCGCCTTCGCTATCGACCAAGGATGAAGAAGGTATTTCCTTTGGTGATGCGCCAAAATTTGACTAGGCGCCCTTGATTTCGCAGGCTCATACCCACAACGCTACGCGGGGCACGCTGATTACAGCTATAAGGAATGGCACTGAATTGTAGACCTCAGAAACTTCCCGTAGCCGTGATTGAGCCTGCGAAATCAAGGAAATTAGCCGCCAAAGCCCCTTGATTTCGCAGGCTCAATCACGGCTACAATTTTAGTAACTCTTGTGCATAAGGTTCGGTGATGGGCTATCCTGAATAGACGCTAAATAAAGAAGATAGAGATATGGCAGGCCCCAGATTCCTGGTTGTTGATGATGCCTCGTTTATTCGGGATCTACTGAAAAAAACGCTGCGCAACCAGTTCCACAATTGTACCGTCAGTGATGCCTCCTCAGCCAAAAAGGCCCAATCACTGATGAACACCCAAAGCTTCGACATGATTCTCAGCGACTGGGAAATGCCGGAGATCAGCGGTGAAGAATTTTTACGCTGGGTGCGCGAACAAGACGCCTTCAAAGACATCCCCTTTATTATGGTCAGCAGCCGGGGAGAAAGAGATTTTGTGATCAAGGCTGTGCAGGCCGGTGTCACTGATTATATTGGCAAACCCTTTACCCCCGAAGACCTGGTGCAAAAAATAACTCGGTCCTTTAAGAAAGTAGGTAAGGAAGAACTGGTAAAATCGGCTTTGCGCTCCAACAATGATGCTTTTGGTGGTGCCTTTAGCTCAGCGGGTGCGCTGGGCGCAAAAATGATTAGCACTAACGATGAATCCGCCCCTAAAAATGACGCTGCCTCGGATGCCCCTTCAGCCCC
>JAUXDF010000184.1 GCA_030618505.1 Spongiibacteraceae bacterium
CAAGCGCACAAGACCAGCGTAAATTTTCCCTGGGAGTAAGCGATGCCTTGATACCGGGCAAATGCCCCAGATAATGCAGGTTTTGATAAAAATCGGGGCGTACTTTTTTTATAGCATCATTACGCCAGAATATGTCTCCCTCATAAGCGCTGGAGAGGCCACTGATAATTCGCAGCAGAGTGGTTTTACCACTGCCATTGGGGCCTTCTATTTGCAGGACATCGCCAGCGCAAACAGAAAAATCGAGTTCATTAAATAGAACTCGTTCGTCTCGCTCACAGCGCAGGTTTTTAACTTCTAATAGGGTATCTGCCACGAACACTCTGTTTCCCAAGGGTTGAGTCTTTCAAAAAGAGTGTATTATAAACCATGCGGTGCTTTGGTGCGATTTCCCACCTCATTAAGTTAACGCAGCAGCCTGGATTAACGTGCCCCGTATAACGTAGTGGAAATGAGATTACGAAACTCGGGAATGACAGAGCAGTAAACCCCCCTTGATTTCGCAAGCTCTATCACGGCTACGGGTCAGCGTAATTCCTTAACTTAGTAGCAAATTTGCGAGGGTCGATGGGGTGTATTGACTGTGCGCCTATGCGTTTTAGCGAGTACGAGGATAATTTTGGACTGAGGGAACGGAGGAGAATACGCCTTTTGTTTTTGTATTCTCACGTAGTGACCGCCAAAATTATATCCGCACGCAGCGTAAAGAAACGCATCGAAGCACAGTCAATACACCCCATCGACCACCCCACCCCCTCTCAAACCCCAGACAAAAAAAAGCCCAGCAACAGCCAGGCTTTTTTCACAACCAGTCAAACCTACCAACCAGTAATTTCCTTCAAGGCATCGCCGATCTGAGCCAAACTGCGAACAGTCTTAACACCAGCATCTTCCAAGGCCGCAAACTTCTCATCAGCAGTACCTTTACCGCCAGAGATAATTGCACCCGCATGCCCCATACGCTTGCCCGCCGGTGCAGTAACACCCGCAATGTAAGAAACAACAGGCTTAGTAACATTCGCCTTAATATAAGCAGCTGCCTCTTCCTCAGCGGATCCACCAATCTCACCAATCATCACAATCGCTTCAGTGGCAGGATCATTCTGGAACAACTCCAGAACATCAATAAAGTTACTGCCAGGAATTGGATCACCACCAATACCAACACAAGTAGACTGACCAAAACCGGCATCAGTCGTCTGCTTAACCGCTTCATAAGTCAAAGTACCCGAGCGAGAAACAATACCCACCTTACCCGGCAAATGAATGTGACCTGGCATAATACCAATCTTACACTCACCCGGTGTAATGACGCCCGGACAGTTAGGTCCAATCAAGCGAACACCCAGATCATCACAAACAACCTTACATTCCAGCATATCCAAAGTAGGAATACCTTCAGTAATACAAACGATCAGCTTGATACCGCTATTAGCCGCTTCAAGAATAGAATCCTTGCAGAAAGGTGCAGGTACATAAATAACAGAAGCCTCAGCACCCGTCTCTTCAACCGCTTCACGAACAGTATTAAATACTGGCAAACCCAAATGCGTCTGACCACCTTTACCAGGCGTCACACCACCAACCATCTGCGTGCCGTACTCAATCGCTTGCTCAGAGTGCATGGTACCCTGTGAACCCGTAAAACCCTGGCAAATCACCTTGGTATTTTTATCAATCAATATACTCATGATTACTTGCCTCCCGCTGCTTTAACTGCTTGCTCAGCCGCATCGGCCAAGCTGGTAGCAGCAATAATATTCAAACCACTATCAGCCAGTAACTTAGAGCCGATTTCAGCATTGTTTCCTTCAAGGCGAACAACAACAGGCACTTCAACACCCACTTCTTCAACGGCACCGATAATACCTTCAGCAATCAGGTCACAACGAACGATACCACCAAAAATATTAACCAAAACTGCTTTCACATTGTCATCAGACAAAATGATTTTGAACGCCTCTGTTACACGCTCTTTAGTTGCACCACCGCCAACATCAAGGAAGTTGGCCGGAAAACCACCGTGTAGAGCAACGATATCCATGGTGCCCATAGCAAGGCCAGCACCATTAACCATACAGCCAATAGTTCCGTCCAGTGCAACGTAGTTCAGCTCCCACTGGGCAGCATGTGCTTCGCGCTCGTCTTCCTGGGAAGGATCATTCATCTCACGAACTTCAGACTGACGGTACAAAGCATTACCATCAACACCCAGCTTGGCATCCAGACAATGCAGGTTGCCTTCATCAGTAATAACCAGCGGATTAATTTCGATCAGCGCCAGATCCTTGTCCTGGAATAATTTAGCCAAGCCCATAAAAATAGTAACAAACTGCTTAACCTGAACGCCTTTTAAGCCCAGCTGAAATGCTAAATCACGACCTTGATAAGGCTGAGCACCAGTCAAAGGATCAATAGAAGTTTTCAGAATCTTCTCAGGAGTCTCTTCGGCAACCTTCTCGATCTCTACTCCACCTTCGGTAGAAGCCATAAAAACGATGCGACGAGTAGCGCGATCAACTACTGCGCCCAGATACAGCTCTTCGGCAATATCGGTGCAGGACTCAACCAAAATTTTGTGTACTGGCTGGCCGTTGGCGTCTGTTTGATAGGTAACCAGGTTTTTACCCAGCCAGTTCTGTGCGAAAGCCCTGATTTCCTCTTTGGAGTCAACCAGCTTTACACCGCCTGCCTTACCACGTCCACCAGCGTGCACTTGAGCTTTAACAACCCATTTTGTGCCACCGACTCGATCGGCTGCCTGAGCGGCTTCCTCTGGGGTGTCACAGGCATAGCCCTTAGACACAGGTAAACCGTACTCGGCAAATAACTGCTTGCCCTGATACTCATGAAGATTCATGTTAAATTACCATCACTTCTGCTTAGCGACATGAGCGAGTCATGTCATTTTTGTCAGCAGATGGTCGCCTGAGCGACTTACCTGCCCCCTGTTAAACTGTCAAAATTAACCGTTTAGATAAAAAATTGGCGCTGCTTGATTCCCGCATTTCTACTGCTTCGGGTTTTAAGCGGCGCCAATTTTCCGTTATTTTGGCCAATCTCGCAAATTTAATTACCAATTGATTTGTTTTTGATCAATAGTTATTTGCGTTTACGCCGGTTGGCGATATGAATAGCGTGCCCTTCAACAGCCAAAGCTGCCTCATGAACCGCCTCGGAGAGAGTCGGGTGACCAAACACCGTCAACGCAATATCTTCTGCGCTGGAACCAAATTCCATTGCAATTACAATCTGTTGCACCAAATCAGCAGCACTGGGGCCAATAATATGGCAACCAAGAATGCGGTCTGTTTCGGCACAAGCAATGATTTTCACCATACCAGCAGTATCATTTGCGGCCATCGCCCGGCCGCTGGCAGCAAAGGGGAAAACACCCGTCTTATAGGCATCACCATCCGCCTTAAGCTGCTCTTCGGTCTTTCCCACCGAGGCAATCTCGGGGTGAGTGTAGATAACCGAGGGGATACAATCGTAGTTCATTTGGGTCTTTTTGCCGACAATACGCTCGGCAACCATCACGCCTTCTTCGGAGGCTTTATGCGCCAACATCGGTCCACGCACCAAATCGCCAATCGCATAAACACCCGGTGCATCGGTTTCACAATAGTCGTTAACGAAAATAAAACCACGCTCATCAAGGTTCACACCACTATCTTTGGACAGCAGGCTTTCACTAAGAGGTTTGCGGCCAACAGCAACAATTAACTTATCGAATACTTGTTCTTTATCACCCTCGCTGTCAGTGTATTGCACAGTAACGGTAGATTTTTTACCTTTTTTGACCACCTTCGCGTTGGTCAAACGTGCCCCGAGGCGAATATCCAGCCCCTGCTTGGTAAGGATTTTTTTCGCATCTTTGGCAATCTGCTGATCGACCATCCCTAAAAAACTATCCAGCGCTTCAATCACTACGACTTCGGAACCCAGTCGGGACCAGACGCTACCCAACTCCAAACCGATAACACCGGCGCCAATAACACCCAAACGTTTGGGAACCTCCCTGAATTCCAGCGCACCGGTGGAATCAACGATAATGTTGTCGTCAAGCGGCGCTGGTGGAATTTCAACAGGGACAGAGCCTGCGGCAAGAATAATATTATCAGCTTCGTAAATCTTCACTTTGCCATCAATATCGGTGACCTCAAGCTTTCTGCCGCCCTGCAGCTGAGCACAGCCCTGAATACCGGTCACACCGTTGGCTTTGAACAAACCGGTAATACCACCGGTAAGTTGAGTGACGATGCCGTCTTTACGATCAATCATTTTGGATACATCAATTTTAACGTCTTTGACACTGATACCGTGCACATCAAAATCGTTTTTTGCTTCGACATATTTATGCGAGCTATCCAGCAATGCCTTTGATGGGATACAACCAACATTAAGACAAGTACCACCATACTTTGGCTTCTTTTTGTCATCTACCCACTTTTCTATGCAAGCGGTTTTTAAGCCCAGCTGCGCACAACGTATCGCTGCAACATAGCCACCAGGGCCCGCACCGACGATGATCACATCAAATTTATCTGACATTATTGTTTCCTGTTAAACTCAAAATTAGCGGCGAAAAAAATACTAGCGATTACAAAACCACTCTCTTATATTTCCAAAAGAATACGCGCCGGGTCTTCCAGCAAATCTTTAATCGCCACCAGAAATTGCACTGCATCTTTACCGTCAATCAAACGATGATCATAGGAGAGCGCTAAATACATCATTGGCTGAATAACTACCTTGCCATCCACCGCCATCGGGCGCTCCTGTATTTTATGCATACCCAGAATACCGGTTTGCGGCGGGTTAAGAATCGGGGTAGACATCAAGGACCCAAACACACCGCCATTGGTAATGGTGAAAGTGCCACCCTGCATATCTTCAATACCCAGCTTACTATCTCGTGCTTTTAGCCCTAGCTCACGAATTTTATTTTCTATGTCGGCCAGGCCCATATTGTCGGCATCACGTAACACCGGCACCACCAAACCTCGAGGGGAAGACACCGCAACACCGATATCCTGATAACCATGGTATACAACATCATTACCATCAATAGAGGCATTAACCGCCGGGAAACGCTTCAAACCATCAATCGCTGCTCTGACAAAAAACGACATAAAACCAAGGCGCGTACCGTTATGGGTCTTTTCAAACAGATCCTTATACTTACTGCGCAGATCCATCACCGGCTGCATATTCACTTCATTAAATGTGGTTAGCATCGCCGTGGACTGCGATGCGTCCAGCAAGCGTTCGGCAACACGGGCACGCAAGCGAGTCATCGGGACACGTTTTTCTACCCGAGCACCGCTCATGGCTTCATTAATAAGCTCTGCAGCACCAGAAGATGGCGCAGCCTGTGCGGGTGCTTTGGCCGCAGGAGCGGGAGTAGCTTTAATGTGATTGAGCACATCTTCTTTCGTTACTCTACCGCCTTTACCTGTACCCTGAATGGATGCGGGATCTATATTGTTTTCTTCAGCAATTTTTCGTGCTGCAGGACTTAGAATGTTATCTTCAGTCGCCCCGGACTCCTCCACCACCGCACTTGCCGCTTGCGCCGGTGCTGCCGCCTCCCCTGCTCCTTCTTCAAACACAGCGATAACTTCATTGCTTAGCACAATATCACCTTCGCCTTTAAGGATCTCTGTTAACGCCCCATCAGCAGGTGCCACCACTTCCAGTACAACCTTGTCAGTTTCAATATCAACCAGCAGCTCATCTCTTGAAACTGCTTCTCCAGGCTGCTTGTGCCAGGTTGCGATGGAACCATCGGCAACAGACTCAGGGAATTGTGGTGCTTTGATTTCAATAGCCATTACTGTTCCTTAGAGTAGATCTAACGCTTCATTAATTAATTTTTCTTGCTGTTTAATATGCAAAGCCATATAACCGGCGGCAGGAGATGCGGATGAGTCTCGCCCGGCGTAATGCAAATAAATACTGCTATGACGCTGATAAATTACATGGCGTATATGGTGCTGGCTGCTATACCAGGCTCCCTGATTCATCGGTTCTTCCTGACACCAGACCACCTCTTTCAAATTCGGGTAGTCATCAAGCACCTCGGCCAACTCATTTTCCGGAAAGGGATATAGCTGTTCAAGGCGAACAATGGCAATATCATCAATCTCATTGGCGCGACGTGTTTCACGCAGTTCGTAATACACCTTGCCACTACACAATACCAATCGCTTCACTTTGCGATTAATAATGTTGTCATCGGTCTCGGACAGCACGTTATAGAAACATCCATCGGCCAACTCTTCCAAGGTCGAAATAGCCTCCTTATGACGCAGCAAGCTCTTTGGTGACATCACAACCAAAGGTTTACGCAGCGGGCGAATAATCTGCCGGCGGATCATATGGTAAACCTGCGCCGGGGTAGTTGGCACACACACTTGAATATTATGCTCGGCACATAACTGCAAATAACGCTCAAGGCGAGCAGAAGAGTGCTCCGGCCCCTGCCCTTCATAGCCGTGTGGCAGCAACATCATCAAACCACAGACTCGCTCCCACTTATGCTCACCACTGGTAATAAACTGATCAATAACAACCTGTGCGCCATTGGCAAAATCGCCAAACTGGGCCTCCCACACCACTAGGGCGTTAGGCGTTGTGGTTGCATAACCGTATTCAAAGGCCA
>JAUXDF010000031.1 GCA_030618505.1 Spongiibacteraceae bacterium
GTACAATATGTCAGAGGTTGACGTAGGTATTATTGTTTTTAAGATGTAATAATTGGTTGTATGAGCCGTATACGAGGCTCGTACGTACGGTTCTGTGAGAGGGATAGGGCGTGAGCCTCACCCTACTCGGTTATTGCCTCAAGAAAAGTAACTGAAATCACACGATGGCTGGGCGTGTAGTTAATAATCGTGCAGCGCCTGATCTGCCGCTTTTGCCAAAAAACCAGAGCGGCTCATGCCGAGTGCGCTGGCGTGCTCATCGATGCGCACGACAAGATTTGCAGGTAATGAAATATTAAGGCGAACGGCTTTAGTGTTCAGCTTATTGGTATCGATATCGATAAAAACCCATTGACCGTCTTTATAGTCCGGGTTGCCTTCCAGTTGATTCAGTGTGCTGGGCTGAGGGATGCCCATATCTTCGCCATCACAATAAAGCTCTATGGCCTCCTGAATCATGGCGGGTAAATCTTTCCATTCGTCAGCGGCTGAAAAACAGCCGGGGAAGTCAGGGATAGTGGCGCTGTATGCGCTGTCGTTATCCTGGTGTATGCAAATTGGATAGAGCATTGTAATTACCTCCACTGCCAGCCGGCTTGTTTATAAATATTGCGTAGTGTGCCAATTGCGAGATCCTTGCGAGGGTGCGGAACAACGACATGGCCGGGCTTGGTCGGGTGCTTGAATTTTTCATGATCGCCTTTACCGCCGACATTTTGCCAGCCCTCACTTTTTAATCTTTTAATTACTTGCTTGCTGTTCATGTGTGTAATTATACGCAATACACACGAATACACAAGATTATAGCTAAGTCAATTTAACCCGGCGGCCCATGGTCTTCGAGTTTTTTAT
This sequence comes from Spongiibacteraceae bacterium, assembly GCA_030618505.1. Classification (GTDB taxonomy): domain Bacteria; phylum Pseudomonadota; class Gammaproteobacteria; order Pseudomonadales; family PIVM01; genus JAUXDF01. The sequence continues at coordinate 853 of JAUXDF010000031.1, forward strand.
GTCCGGATAAAATATGACAGCAGTTCAATACACCGCAAAGCGCTCGCTTGTGGCTGGTCACACTATTGGCGCGTGTTCCCCACATCCGTGGGGATGAACCGGGTCATTTGTTATTACATTGTAGAGAGTTTGCCCCAGTCCGAGCGCGTGGTAAAACTTAATGACTTGGCAATTCCTCAAATGAGGATATTGCTTCAAAATAAAGTGGTGAATTCTGTGGATGTGAAAGGTCTATTATGAACTATACCCCAATCAAACCGATTTCCATCAAAGACTGGGTATTGCGCCACGATAGCTCATGCCTTTTTTGGGGCTTTTGATCAGTATCCGCTTGTGTTAAAAAGATTTAACTTGAGGCAGTGTTCTCTCCTCGGCAGTATTAGATCTTGAGTTGGCTGTTTTTCTATAGGTCGAGATTTATTTCGAGCTACAAAAGATAAAAATATACTCTCTTTGTGCTTCCGAGTGGAAACTAAAATAGATATTGAAGGGATGCAGTGAGGGTTAATAGAGCGTGAATTTGAAAAACAGTGACAGCCAATTAGCTGAAAGGGGAGGCGATAGCCGGCATAACGAGAGTGATTATGTCGAGCGTCTAAACCGCTTCTTCGAAAATGTCGGCGCCTGGTCCTATGACCATCGCTGGTGGGTGCTGCTGTTTAGTGGGTTGTTATTTGCTGCCAGCGCCTACCTGGCTAGCCTGGCTCATGTTGATATGACCTTTGAGGCTTTTTTCGAAGAGAAAGATCCCACCTATTCGGCTTACCTGCAGTATCAAAAAGACTTTGGTTCAGACGAAACCTCTTACATTCTCTATGAGCTTCCCGATAAAGAGCATGGCCCCTTTGATCTTGAGGCGATGCAGAAAATCGCCCAGCTAACCACCGAACTGGAACAAGTGCCCTTTGTTGATGAGGTGACCAGCCTTGCTAATGTTGAGATTATGGAAGCAGTGGATGACGGTATCGACGTCCACGAGCTGCTCGAAGAGTTCCCGCAAAGCCAGCAGGAATTGCTGGTTATTAGGGAGTTGGTGCTAAGTAAAAAGCTACTAGTGGGCGGTATCGTTAATGAAGATGCCAGCTACGCAGCCATTATTCTTGAAATGGAAAAATCCTCGGTTGATCCCCCTAAAGAGTTAATGCTTGATCCAGAGGGTAGCGAGTGGCTGGATAATCTTTACCCCCAGGTTACTGCGGCGGCCATTGATGAGATCCTGGCGCGCCCTGAATATGCTGATATTACGTTTTATCATTCCGGTGACGTTCCCTGGAATGCACAATATAACAATATTTTGGTGCCGCAAACGATGGCGCTAACAATGGCGACCTACTTTGTTATTGGGCTATTGCTGTGGGTGTTTTTGCGTCGTTTGATGGGTGTTATCGGCCCTTTTGTGGTGGTGACAATTTCGATTACCGTCTCAGCGGGCGTGATCGGTATGATGGGCTGGGATCTGGATATGATGTTTCCCTTTATCCCCAACCTATTAATCGCCATCGGGGTGGCAGATTCCGTGCATATTGTCTCCGAGTTTAATATTCACTTTAAAAAACTCGGTGATCGGCGCGAAGCGATTAAGCGCACCATGTATCTGGTGGGAACGCCGTGTTTACTGACGAGTATTACCACTGCGGCCGGCTTGTTGGCGATGTCGGTCTCTAACATCAAATCGATGGCGCATATGGCGGTTTACAGTGCGGTGGGCATTGTTGCCGCTTTTCTGTTTTCCGTTACCTTGTTAATGACACTGTTTGCCTTTGGTAAACGTAACTATGTAGAAACGAAAAGTGAAAAACGGCGAGCTATCAAAGCCGAGCCGTCGAGCTTGCCGCTGCTTAATCGTATTCTGGTGTTTTGCTCTGAATTTACTATACGTTACCCCAAACAGATTGTAGTGATATCCATGCTGATTCTGGCATCGTCGTTGTTAGGCATGACGCAGCTAAAAGTCGATAATAATTTTTTGGAGGAGTGGCGTGAGGATGAGCCTATTCGCAATATCACCCTGAAGGTGGATGATGTGATGGGTGGGATGAGTTCGGTGATTTATCTCTTCGACACCGGTGAGGCCGGAGGGATTAAAAATCCAAAGGTACTTAAAGAGATAGAGCGCGTGCAGATGCTGGCTGATCAGCAGCAGCCTTTTGTGAAAAAGAGCTACTCTATCGTCGATATCATTAAGGATCTTAATCAAACCTTTCATAACGATGACCCCAGCTATTATCGCCTGCCTGAAGACCGTGAACTGATTGCGCAGCTCTTGCTGGTTTATGAGATGAGTGGTGGCGAGAACCTGGAAGAATATGTCAGCAGTGATCTATCGCGTGCTAATCTGGAGCTGCGCTGTCGGATGGAAGCAGTTAGTCATATGGAAGCGCTGGTCGATCGTATCGATCAACATTTTCAGCAATACCCCCTGCAATACTCCAAAGCTGAGGTGACTGGCATTGGGGCGTTGTGGGTGGTGTTCTCCCAATATGTGGCCGAGAGTCAGATTAAGGGTATATTGCTAGCCTTTGGCGTGATTGCGGTAATGATGTGTATCATCTTTCGTTCGGTGAAAATCGGCATGTTATCGATGATTCCGAACTTAACTCCAATCTTTTTAACCCTGGGTTATATGGGCTGGGTAGGCATTGATCTGGATTATACGCGACTATTGATGGCTCCCCTGGCAATAGGAATTGCGGTTGATGATACTATTCATCTGCTTACGCGTTTTCACGTCGAATTCAAACGCCTTGGTAATTATGCTGCTGCGCTGCGAGTGAGCATGCTCCATGTTGGTCGGGCGCTGATTGGTACTACCATTATTCTGGTGATGGGTTTTATCGTTAATGTTTTTCATGGTATGGAGTTGCAGGTGATCTTCGGCAAACTGGTTGCCTGGACTATATTTGTGGCTTTAGTGGCTGACCTGTTTTTGATGCCCGCACTGATTCTTCTTGTTAAACCCTTCGGCGCAGAACGTATTGCTGAAAATGAGGAGCTAGAGTCTTTGTGAAATGCCAAGTATCAATAAATTCATGTGGCTTATGGCCCCAAACAGAGAGCAGCATGAATGAAGGCGTATAAAGTAAGGCGTTGGGTTCATCGTATTAGTGGTAGCGCCGCACTTGTACTGTTAACCACCGGTACCCTGGTTGCGTTGCCGGATTTACGCACGGCAGTGATTGGTGGGCAGGGGCAGGTGCTATCTGATATTCACCTTTGGCTAGGTTTGGTTTTTGTTTCAACACCTATTCTTGCCTTGCTCTATTCAAAGGGCTCGATAGCAGAGAATATTAAAAAACGTGTGCTCTCCTCAAAGAAAATCCACTGGCGTCGTATCCACCTGAGCGTGGCTTTGTGTTCAGCGTTTATGTTGGGTTTAACGGGGCCAATTATGTGGATAGATTCTATCTGGGAGTATCCCGTCGTGGTGATGGATGCAATCTTTTTAGTGCATCTGAGTCTTGCCTGGGTGGTGGGTTTGGTTTTGCCCGTTCATCTGTTTATGGCCAGAAAGGGCATAGCACGGGTATTAATTAGCTGGTTTGGCAGGGATAAGAAAAACCTGAAGACCGCCGATAACAGGCAAGTGGATGGCGCAATGTCCGCCGGTTTTGATAGCAGCACAGCATAAAATAGCCGTGAATGCTCCATTGATAGTAGGGTGCACCTAAAAGAGGGCACAAGCGGCCCCCGCACCAGTGCATTTAAAACAACTTTTTGTGGTGCGGGAGCCGCACCCTACCACGTATCAGGAGTAACAAAGTGGAACCAAAAGTAGCAGTAGTAACGGGTGGTGCCAGTGGTATGGGGCAGATCTACGCCCGGCGTATGGCAGAGCGCGGAACCCAAGTTGCCATCCTTGATTTAAACGAAGAAGGGCTTAAGAGTACTGCCGACGAATCAGAGAATATCACCGCCTATAAATGTGATACGACTGATTTGGCAATGGTTGAAGAGGTGATAGACAAAATTCGCGACCAACTTGGCGCCATTGACCGTTTTGTACAGTGTGCAGCAATAATGCCCACGGCTTTTTTAAACGATCAGCCAACAGCATTAATTAACAAGCTCATGACTATCAATTATGGTGGCACAGTGAATGTTGTTAAGACAGTATTGCCTGCTATGTTGCAGCGTGGTTCTGGTGAGTTGGTTGTATTTGGTTCGATTGCCGGCTCTGTTCTCACCGCTCAAATGGGAGCATACAGTGCAAGCAAGGCGGCAACCAATGCCTTTATGGAAGTGTTGATTGAGGAGAACCGCGGCAGTGGGGTGCATATTATGCTGGTGTGTCCACCAATGGTAAATACGCCACTATTAAAGCAGGTGACAGAAAGCTCTAACCCAAAAGCTATCCGGGATTCGATTGAAAAAGGGCGCCTAGCTGACCCTGAGAAAATGATCGATGTACTTGAGCAGAGCTTGGTGAACGGCAAAGAGATTATCTATACCAGTACCGAGGCAAAGGTGCTGATGTGGATGCGCCGGCTTTGTCCGCGCTTGTTGTGGAAAATGGTCTTGGCCTATGATAAAGAATAACCCGTATCAGGAGAAAATGAATGACTGAAGAGATCACCCTGGATATCGAGCAGCCAGCGGCCAAGCGAAGCATGGTTTACACCAGTTTTGCGGCAATATTTGAGTATCCGGATAAGGACATGGTCGAGGCGATTCGCAGCGGCGTAATTGCCCAGCGCCTGAAACAGCAATTAGCCGAAGTCGATGAGAAACTGCTGGAAAGCGTTGATTGGGATGCCCTAAGTGATGCGGGCAGTAATGACGATGATTTAATGGTTGAGTTTACCCGCTTGTTTGATGCTGGCACGGCGGGGCCTCCTTGTGCTTTGCATGGCGGGCTATATACGGGGGCGAGGATGCAGGTGATGGAGGAGTTGGTGCGCTTTTATAACTTCTTCGGTTTGTCCATGTCAGAAACACCCCACGAGCTTCCGGATCATCTCACTACACAATTGGAGTTTTTGCATTATCTGACTTTTCGCGAAGCAAGCCTTGCAGGGCAAGGGGAAGATGTCTCTGATTGCCAGCGTGCCGAGCGGGACTTTATTTCTCGCCATCCTGGTCGCTGGGTTCCCCAGATGCGCTTGAAACTTATGGAGCAAGAGCCTAAACCAATGCCTTTCGTCAATGAGGTATGCCGACTGCTTGAGGCATTCCTTTATAGCGAAGTCGAGCGTATGGTCGTTATTGTTGGTCCTGTTCCTCAGGGTGAAGGAGATGTGATTGCTTCCAACAGGCTAATATAAAGGGCTTCCCCAGATGGTAATAATAAGCTCCTTGTCCATGTAAATAGGCAGTCTGGCAATCAAGCTTATTTGATGATTAGCCGGGCGATGCTCCTGTGATCATCGGTTGCGTTATTTGGCTTTCCATCATATAAAATCGTACATCTAGGGCTGATTCTTTTCCTTGCGAAGTGCTAGAATGTAAATGTCCCTCTGCTTGCGGTATATATTGCAGGTATTTTTTTATCAGCGAAACAGAATTATCAGTAATTAAGGATTAGCGAATGAAACAGCTCGGCATATTGGATTCCGCATTTATTAACCTGGAGCAGGCAACCTCACCGCAACACATCGGTGGTTTTGGCATCTATGATCCATCGACTGCTCCCGGCGGCCAAGTGCGCTTTAAGGAGCTGTTAACCAGTTTTGAGAAGCGCTTGCGTAACATGCCGGTGTTTAAAACACGCCTCGTTGAGGTGCCTTTGGGTTTGGACAAGCCTTACTGGGTGAGAGATGAAGACTTTGATGTCGAATACCACCTGCAACATATAGCCTTGCCGCACCCGGGGGACTGGCGACAATTGTGCATAAAAATCGCTCGTCTGCATTCTCGCCCCCTCGACATGAATAAACCCCTGTGGGAGTGTTTTATTATTGAAGGGCTGGATAATATTCCTGGTTTGCCTAAGGGAGCCTTTGCCATTTATACCAAAATGCATCATTCACTGGTGGATGGAGCGGGCGGCCAATCCTTTATGACAGCTCTGCATGAGCTTGAGCCTAATCCGGTTCATTCAGAGCTAATACCGATTGAAGATGAAGAAATCTACAAACCATCCCGTCTCAGTTCATTAGGCTTGTTAGGTCGAGCTGCAATAAACAATGTAACCTCTACGGTTGAGTTAACTAAAGGGGCTGTTGGCTTGGCGCGAGACTTGGCGCGTACGGGCTGGAAAATCAAAAATGCGGAGTTGCCCGCCTATCCAATCAGCACGCCGAGAACACGCTTTGATCAGCCTGTTGGGCCTCACCGTGTATTTGATGCCGCGCTTATTAGCCTGGATGAAATAAAAACGGTTAGACGAGCCACTGGAACCACGGTTAACGATGTTGCTGTAGCGATAATTTCAGGTGCTATGCGTATCTATCTGCAGCACCACAATGAACTGCCTGCTGAATCTTTGGCGGCATCTATGCCGGTGAATACCCGTGATCGCAAAGAAGTCACTGACGAAAATAACCAGGTCAGTGCCATAATGAGTGAGGTTCACACCAATATCGCAGACCCATTAGAGCGCCTGCAAGCCATTGGCAGCAGTATGGATAGTGCGAAGCTGTTTATTGATACACCCTTGGCCGACCCGATGAAAATACCGGGTTTATTTAGTCCGATGTTTTCAAAAGCGATGTCCAAGTGGTACGTGAAAAATAAAATCACAAGTAACCTGCCGATGGGTAGTTGTGGTGTTATCACCAATGTGATGGGCCCTCCATTCCCATTATTTTCTGCTGGTGCAAAACTGGTGCAATATTACTGTCTCGGTTTACTCACACCGGGTGGCGGTTTGTTTCATGCCGTGTTTAGTATGGATGGAACTGTATCAATATCTGTTCTTGCTGATCGTGGCGCCATGCCTGATCCTGCTTTTTATAAGCAGTGTATAGTCGATTCCTTTGAAGAACTAAAAAATGCCGTTACAGCAAAGGAAAAAGCTGACAAAAGTCCAGGGGCTAAAAAAACCAAAACGCCCGTTAAGCGCAAGTCTGCAGCGAAGCGCAAAGCTGCCAGTGCGCCTGCTGAAGTGAAGGTTGCGAACAGCACAGCAAAAAAACCGGTAAAAAAGGTCACAAAAAAGACAGTGAAAAAGGCTGTATCTAAGCCGACGGTGAAATCCGCTGAAAAGACGGTTAGTCAACCAGCAGTTAAACCGGCTGAAAAGAGTGTTGAGGCAATCGCTGTGAAGTCGGAAAAAGAGACTGAAGAAAAAGCAGCACCGCTGCTGAAAACAGTTGAAACACAGGTAGGTCAATAGACTGGGACATATGGCTAATGCGTTTTAGTTGATGCGTATTAGCTCAGGCTTGATCTGACAGCTATCCGTTTTAATCCGGAGTCTGTCAGTTTAGGTTTGAGCTACATTACTCTCTATCCAAATCGATTTCACATCAAACAAAGCATATCCTGCAGATACCAGCTATAAATACCCCCAGCCCGAGCTGGAGGTATTCGTTGGGAATCTATTTCTTTTTACTTTTCTTGTTTTTTCGGGCTTGTTTTTTAGCCTTTTTGATAGCTGATTTTTTAGCCGCTTTCTTCTTGGCCGCCTTATTTGACTGGGCCTCATTTAATTCCCGGATTGCGCCTTTTAGTTGTTTTTTGGCATCCTGGGCAAATGCATCAGCAGTTTCGGCTTTGACGAGCGCTTTCTTTGCTTTGTCAGTAGCGCTCTTGGCTGTGGCAATAGCTTTTTTTAATTCCTTTTGACATTTTTCCTGCGCTTTTTTCAGTTTTACTAATCTTTTTTTCTCTTTCATATTGTTAATCTCCTGATTTATGGGTGGTTGGATGTTTGTAAATTACCGCTTAACGGATATTTTTTTGTTGATAAGTATTAGTGAAATTTATCCTATTCATCACTTTCAATAATTTCCCTGGAGGTGCCAGCGATCAGAGGATTTGGTGGCACTACGACATCATGATCTTTTCCGGGATAATCCAGTTGATGCAGGAAATGGCGCATACAGTTGATACGTCCTCTTTTTTTGTCGTCAGAGCGGATGATGGTCCAAGGGGCGTCCTTAGTATCGGTATTAAACATCATGGCATCTTTGGCTTTACTGTAGTCTTTCCAACGAGCCAGTGACGCCATATCAACCGGGCTGAGTTTCCACTGTTTCAGGGGGTCGTTTTGACGTGATTTAAAGCGGCGGAATTGCTCTGTGCGACTGACGGAAAACCAGTATTTAAAAAGTATAATACCACTATTAGCCAGCATGCGTTCGAGATCAGGTGTTTGTCTGAGAAACTCCAAGTATTCCTCGTCGCTGCAAAAGTCCATAACACGTTCAACACCTGCGCGGTTGTACCAGGATCGATCGAATAAAATAATTTCGCCTTTACTCGGTAGATGTTGAATGTAGCGCTGAAAATACCATTGGTTTCGCTCACGTGCATTAGGTTTTTCTAAGGCTACAACATGCGCACCACGAGGGTTTAGGTGCTCCATAAAACGCTTTATGGTGCCTCCTTTTCCCGCAGCATCTCTGCCTTCAAAAATAATCACTATCCGCTGATTTGTATCTTTTACCCAGCCCTGCATTTTAAGCAGTTCTATTTGTAGCTCATGTTTATGCTGCTCATATTCCAGAACATCCATTTTCTTTTTGTAGGGGTAAGCACCATCGGCATTCCAGGGAATCTTTCCGTTCTTGGCATTAAGGTCGTAGATGACCTTGGCATGTTTTTTTTCGGTCTTTGATACGGGCGTGCTGGATTTTATATTCGTTACATTTTTTCTATTCACAAGTTTTCTAAACCCCTAATTTGCAAAAAAAATCACCGCCTTCCGTCAACATATATTGAGTCTCGCAGCGAAAAAACAAGTCACAAAAATAGTTACTTATCGTTAATTGCTAATGGTTGTATATGACAGGCTAATATTGATCGCTCAGGTAGCGAATAAGGTCTGTGCTGGTAATGATTCCTACAAGGTTGTAGTCATCATCGGTCACGGGAAGTGAGTGGAATTTCCCTTCGGCGAGAATTTCTGCTGCGCTACGGATATTATCCTTATGATCAATTGTGGTGATATCACCTGACATGACATCGCTTATTGAGAATTGCTGATCGATTATGGCGTCGATGGTGTGTTCTGTTGCACCACTAATAACCAGGTTTAAAGTCATCATGTCAGTAAAACTTACCAGTCCCACCAGTTTTTTTCCATCAACAATTGGCACATGATGAATCGCCGAGTCACACATTAATCGGCGTACTTCACTTAATGACTGACCAGTTTGAATGCTCTCCACATTGGCGGACATGATTTTAGTGATAGGATCATTCTTTCGCATTTAATAACTTCCTTTTTTCGACACGTTATCGTTGATTAACTTTATGCTAGTGTAGTGCTTTTAGGCTGCCATTCTTAGCGCTACGCTCAATAGTAACCCTCGAAAGAAAGTAAGCCACACATCTACAGGCAGTCACATACCCGCATTCTCTCACATACTTGATTTGAATTATGGCACTGATTGCTGGATAATTTAAATCATAATAAATTATCCTATTAATAAACAAAAATTATCTTACATGAATATCACTCAACTTAGACTTTTTCGAGATATAGCTCGAGAGCTTAGCTTTAAAAAAGTTGCACAGCAAAACCACATCACCCAACCTGCGGTGAGTGTTCATATAAAGAATCTTGAAGGTGAATTAGGCAAAAAGCTGTTTATTCGTACTCCTCACAATATTCAGCTAACACCTGAGGGAATAATAATCCTGGCCGATGTGAAGGAAATCCTGCGATTATGTGATGGCCTGAAGATCCGCTCCAGTTATAGTCAGGGGGTACTTGAGGGAAATATTCGTATTGCTACTATCCACAGTATCGGTATGTACGAAATGGGCGATTTTCTTGCCTCTTTTATGAAAGCCTTCCCCAAGGTTCACATACACCTCGAATATCGGCGTTTTGATGATATTTACCGTTTGTTGCTGAAAGAAAAAGTTGACCTCGGTATCGTCGCCTTTCCGGAGAAGCGCACAAAAGTTGAAATTCTTCCCTATGGTGAGGACGAACTAGTGCTTATCGTTGCTAAAGGACATCATTTAAGTGGCAATAAATCGGTTCTTCTGGAGCAAATCGATGGCGAGCCCTTTATCGCCTTCGATGAAGGAATTCCAACCAGGGAGGCAACAGATCAGATCTTTAAAGAGAGAGGTATAAGTGTTGATTTACGCATGACTAACGATAATATTTATACAATTAAAAAAGCAGTTGAGGCAAATATTGGCGTGTCTATTGTGCCAGCCAATACCGTCAACGAAGAGATTCATCAGGGGACTATTAGCCGGCACAAAATCCGCAATGCCAACTTGTCTCGACCTCTTGCACTAATAAAGCTAAAGAAGACCAAGCTCAGCACACCTCTGGAGATATTTGTTGATAGATTGCTGGCATTTGGCGCTGGCGACAAGCAGTAGTGAGTGTCGCTAAGAAAAGTTATCCAGAACAAATTGCAGGCGCTCTTTGGCGTCTCGTTCCACGGTTTGTGATTCAATGGCTTGCAGTCGGTGTTGTAATCCCTGCTGATTGGCAATTTGAATGTTAAGTCCTGGACGTGCATTCAGCTCAAGCATCATCGGTCCGTGATGCTCATCAATGATAATATCGACGCCAAGATAACCAAGGTGGCACATTTCATAACACCTTGCCGCAATATCAAGTATTGTCAGCCAGCCAGGAATTAGTGTTCCCGCAATTTCTTCACCGGTATCCGGGTGTTCGGTAATGGGCTCGTTAAACCAGACCCCGGTTTCTGTCATGCCGCTAAGCAGGTCAATTCCAGCGCCAATGGCTCCCTGGTGGAGGTTGGCCTTGCCATTGGACTGCTGAGTTGGCAGGCGTAGCATGGCCTGAATAGGGTAGCCCTTAAGGACGATAATACGAATGTCTGGAACGCCGTTATAGCTGAAACGTTCAAATAGCGGCAATGATTTAACGCGATACTCAATGAGTACGGAATCACGATGGCCGCCTAAGCTAAATACCCCTGAAATAATATTGATGCAGTGATGCTCTAGCTCCTTCGCTGTTATCAATGTGCCATTGGCTTTACGAAATCGCCCATGTGCTCTTGCGGTAATAACAATAATGCCATCACCACCGGCACCATGGGTGGGTTTGATCACAAAATCGTTCAGGTTGTTGAGGATGTTTGCCAGTTCCCCCAGTTCGTACTCGTATTGGATATGTGCATAGAGCGGCGGGACTGAGACCCCGTGTGCTGTGGCAAGCTGTTTGGTTTTTATTTTGTCATCAACCAGCGGGTAGTATTTTCGCTGGTTGTATTTAAGAATGTAGTTAGCATTACGTTGATTGATACCAACGACACCCTCTTGCTTGAGTTTCCTCCAGGCATTAATCAGCATCCGCTTTTTCCTTGAGAAAAGCCCTGAATCTACTCAGCTCCGATAGTCGATAGCCACTATAGCGGCCAATAACAATCATGGCTGCAATCACTATCAATAATATTCCCGGGAAGGTAAAGAGTACATAGCTGATGGTCTCGCTACTCATTAATAGATAGGAGAGGGCGGCGGCGAGCAAACTGCCGGCACCGGCTGTGAGTGCTTCGTTTGCCCCACGTTCTTCCCACAGAATGGATATGCGCTCAATCGTCATGGTGAGAATGACCATTGGAAATAGCGCAACCGATAAGCCTCGCTCTATGCCGATGTTATGACTAAAGAGGCTGATTAAGGTCATTATGATAACGACAAAGGTGAGCACAATGCCTAGTCTGGGCAGTAGCAGTAGTCGTAGATGCTCAAGGTAGGCTCTTACCACTAAGCCTAGTGCAGTGACGGTGGTAAAAAGAAAAATTCCCCAGCCTAATTGTGTTTCACGAAAAGCCAGGGCAATAAGCACCGGAGTAAAAGTGCCGAAAGTGCTAATGCCAACAAAGGTGCGTAAAACCAGAATAACCAGTACACCCAGAGGTACGGTAAGCAGTATATGGTAGACATGCTGGGTTTGTACGGGCAGGTTGTAGAGCGAGAAGCGAGAATAAAGAGAGCCCTGTAATGACTCCTCTGTTTGTGCTAGCTGCAAAGTGCTGACTTCCTGGCTGCTGACACTAAAGGTGATATGGGTATTTCTGCCGCCTTTTACTTGAGCGACTGAAGCTGTGCCGCGCCACCAGGGCAACATGTTTTTCGGTAAACCCAAAACGCCATTTTCAGGATTAAAATACAGCCTTCGATTGCCATCAAAGCAACGCATCCAGACGGTAGGTTGTACGTTGCTGGCTTCATTTAGGGGCAGGGCATGAATCAGTTCTACCGGAATATGGGCGTTGGATAATAAGCGTGTCGCTACCACTGCCTTGTGAAGTGCTGAGTGATCGCCATCAAGCAATAGCTGGGCGTTATGATTATCCTGTTGGTTTAGTCGTTTAACGGTTTCCGATACAAAGGTTTCAATATCGGCTGACTGTTTTCTGATCGGCTCAATCAACGATTCGGCGGCTAATTTTTCAAGCGGGTTGGTAAATATAAATTTTTCAGCATAGGTTTCATCGCTTGGGGTCTTAGTCTCGTAGCTTGAGTTTTTGTGTATGGTTGTTCGATAGTAAAGGGATTGGAAGCCCTCCGGGCGACGAATGGACCAGGCTACCTGGCGGTTTTTATTGTTTTTGGTCACCATTGTGCCGTAGTTGTTGGAAATAAAGCGTTCATTGATGAGTGAGTAGCTTTCGTCATAATCTGGAATGTTGAGAGTAACTTTTGCTGGGCGCCCCTCTCTGGGTTCATAGGTGACATTAGTGTCTATGATCCAGATACGATCGGTGCTGTCAGGCGATAGGGGAATGTTAAGCACCATCGTTTGATAGAGGCTGATTGCGAGCCCTGAAAGGGTAAGCAGTAGTGTGACTAAAAGTAGGTGGGTGCGGTGTGCTGGCATAATATTATGGATCAATTATCACTTTGCAGGTTTAGCTTGAGCAAAGCAGTCTGGGCGAGCGGTGAATGTAGCTCCGGGATCAACCAAACCTTCAAATTTCTCGATGGCATTGGCTCCCAACAGCATGGGGTAAATAAAATTGGCTCTGTCGACCAGGTTTATCTCAATATCATAAGCCTGGTGTCGTAGGCAAACAGTCAATGATACAACCGGGCGCTCGCTATATTTGTTGTTTCCATCTTCATCGTGACGTTGCTTGATTCGTGCATATTTTATCAAGGGACGATCAAGGTGAATATTGATATTTTTTCTTTTGTGGTAAACATCGAAGGCGAGCCATGTTGTGCCATCTTTTTCATAGGAGGTGATGTTGGTGGCGCTGAGGGAGGAGAGTTTGGCACCTGTATCGAGCTTGGCTTTAATTAGTTGGTGATTGCCGTTGATGTTGACATATTCAATTCGTCCATAGACATGTTTGGGGTTTTCAGCGCTGGCCGGATGGGCCGTGTAAAAGCTGGCGCAGATGAGAGGCGCCACAAAGCTCAGAAGAAAAATGAATCTCCGGCCTATACGCTGATGCAATCGGTTTTTGGGGTTCAGCGGTACGTCCATCTCAAATTGTCCATTTTGCTTATCATTATAGTGAGTTTAACCAGGCTAACTTAAGATCAGTCTCTACTATCAGGGCGTAATCAAATAAAGGAAGTCAATAACCCATGTGTTGAACAAGGAATTTCGCCTCCAATATCAATCCTAAGCCTGCGCTTATTAAGGGCGCGAAGATATTAACCTGAATTAACATAACTTACAGTGACAAGTTACGCAGTTCCGGGTCATGGCTGCTACGATGCCATAGGTCGTCAAAATCCTGGGTGAATTTCGCGACTTGAACACGATCATTAAAATTAGCAAAGCCGGGTTCATGCTCGTCCTCTGTGTGGGTGATAAGGCCGCTGTCATCGACAAGCAGAAAACTGTAGGGCAGGTCTCCACTATGTTGAGTAACAATTTTTATACTTATTGATGAAGAAAGACGTTTGTTTAGCCCCAATATTGCGTGCGCTGTTTTGACCAGTAGGTGTGAATCGTTGATCAGTATACGTATATCTGAAAAGCGGCTACGTCTCGCCAATACGGACAGAGCCTCAGCAAAGGCTCGATTGTCATAGATGTGGTGGCTAAGATCCCGGTCAAATATCCGAAGAAAACGCTTGCCCTGAGCGAGCATAGAGCAGGCGCACTCAAGCTGTTTCTCGGGCGAGGCTAATACGATGCGCTCTGTTTTTTCACCTAAGGTTGGCCATTCGTTTTCATTTGGCTTGTCATGCTTGTTATTCATCTGTTTTCAGCCTTAATTAGATGCGTCAACGGTGTTTATTTGCAAAATATACCCCTTTCTCTCAAAAAACCCAATTATTCATAGGTATACTTTTGTGATTTGTGTGCGAAAAGAGAGCAAATCATCTATCTCCTTTGTACAGTGGGATCAGCTTGACTTAGGTCAAACGCCAGGCTTTTCATCGAGAGGATGAAGAGGCTTGAGGGCT
>JAUXDF010000105.1 GCA_030618505.1 Spongiibacteraceae bacterium
ACCCAATTCATATCGACATGATAAAAAACTGCTTAAGCCATTAGATTAATTATGAAGAAGATAAATTCGAAAGGGCAAACCAGGGAGATAATGTAAAACTTGCCATACTATTACAATAAGATAAAGCATCTCACCCTTTTACAGCAGCATTCGCGATAGCATAAAAGGGTGATGTAAACGACTTATCAGATCAATCGAATATTGACTACTCCCTCGATATTACCAATCTTCTCTAAAACAGAATCGCTTGGCGCCTCAGCCACATCGACCAGGTTGTAAGCAATGTCATCGCGACTCTTGTTAATCATATCAATGACATTAATATCTTCATCGGCCAGAACAGATAAAATATTACCTAATATTTTTGGAACATTCTTATTACTAATCGCTAAACGACTACCTTCGGTGCGCTCCATATAGATTTTAGGGAAATTGACGGAGTTTCTGATATTGCCATTTTCCAAAAAGTCTTTTAATTGTTCGGCCGCCATAACAGCACAGTTATCTTCTGCTTCGTCGGTGCTGGCACCAATGTGAGGCATCAGAATAACATCATCACGACCAATCAAGTCGGGCGCAGGAAAATCAGCGATATAACTGCGAAGACCGCCATTTTCAAGAGAGTCTACCACCGCTTCGGTATCGACAATCTGCTCACGGGCAAAGTTTAAAAGGCACGCGCCCTTTTTGACATTAGACAGCGCATCTTTGTTAATTAGATGATGAGTGGCCTCAATAGCAGGCAGGTGCAGGGTAATAAAGTCAGACTTGGACAACAGGCTAGCCAGGTTTTCCATACTTTTGACTTCACGAGGAAGCCGCCATGCGGCTTCTACCGATAAAGCCGGATCATAACCTACAACTTCCATTCCCAAGGTCAAGGCCATTTCAGCGACAATAGAGCCAATGGCACCAAGGCCGACCACACCCAGCGTCTTGCCAGCTATTTCAGATCCCTTGTAATTCTTTTTCTCTTTTTCCAGCAACTTTGATAGCGCAGCACCATCCTGCATGTCTGCGAGGGTTTTTACATAAGCTATCCCCTGCGTAATGCCCCGCGAACCCAGCAACAAACCAGAAAGCACCAACTCTTTAACTGCATTTGCGTTAGCACCAGGTGTATTAAAAACAGGAATACCCTTTTCAGTACAATCGGGAACAGGAATATTATTAACCCCGGCACCCGCTCGGGCAATAGCCTTAATGGAACCACCTAGATCCGCCGCCGTTAAAACCTGACTGCGCAGCAACAAAGCATCTGGATGGCCAATTTCACTAGCCACCTCATATTGCTCTCTGGGAAGTTTTTCCAAACCTTTTATCGAAATCTGATTTAAAGTATGTACTTTATACACTCTGAACATTCTCCTTGGCAGCGAAGCCAAACGGATTAATTATTTTTCTTGGTGTGACAATTTATAAAGTGAAAGCCAATTTATAAAATCTCAACCTCTGCAGTTTTACGCGCATTCTTCTGATAAACATCAAAAGCGGAATAACCATCGGTGCGACCCAAGTAGCTTTTCATCCCGTCGCGTTGGGTATCCGGCATATCACTTTCGCTACCCTCTTTAACCTTGGAGATCGACAGCAAAACAACATCTCCATTACGCAAATTAACGCGATCAAGGGCCTGCTTACCTTCACCAGGTACTGGTAACTCGAAAGCACGGGTAATTATCTGACGATCTACACCACCACTATTACGGGTGGCCGACGGAGTTACCTGCCAACGCAAGCCATTTTCATTAGCCAGCTTTTGGATATTTCCACCTTTTTGCAGTAAAGCCAGCAATTCTTCTGCCTGACTAGCAAGCTGAGCTTTGGCCTTCTTAAGCTGAACACTGCGCTCCACGCTCTGCTTAACCTGCTCTAAAGGCTTTAAGCTAGCTGGCTTATGCTCTTTAATGCGCAATACCAGCGTATGATCTTCGTTAAGCTCCAGCAATTCACTGTTACTACTATTTTTCAGAACCTCGGCACTATAGGCCGCACCAATAACCCGCGCATTAGATAACAAACCTTCGCCACCCCGCTTGGTAAAAAAATCGCTATTATTAAGGGGAAGCTCCAGATCCTCTGCAGGTTCGGCAAGATTATCAGAGTTAAAAGTAATATCAGCCAATTGCTCCACTTTTTCAATATAAGCACCTTCAGCTGCAACCTTTTGTATTTCTTCTAGAATACGTGCTTTGCTATCTTCAAAACTGGGGGGGGTACTTTTCTGAATATCAGTGAGTTGAACAAGATGCAATCCGGCATCAGTCTCAATGGGCTCAGAAACATCGTTCACTGCCATGGACTCAAGGGCACGCTCAAACTCCTCAGGAAATGTATCTCCCTGCGAAAAACCCAAATCACCACCGTTTTTAGATGAGCCAATATCTTCGGACAACTCTTTAGCAAGCCCGGAAAAATCTTCACCTTGCAGAAGGCGCTCTTTTATTTGTTTTAACTTAGCAGTGGCATCTTCCAATGAGGTTTCGTCAAGCTCAATTAAAATATGCGAAACTCTGCGCTGCACAGGAACATCTAACTGGCTAAGTTCCTGGTCATACTGCGCACGAATTTCGCTTTCTTCAACATCCAGGTAGAAGTCCGATCTTTTTACTTCCAGGTATTCTATAGAGACTGATTCTTCACTATAGAACTTCGATTGATTGTCATCATAGTACTGCTGAATTTCCTCATCTGATACCACAACGGAACCTTCAATATCAGCAATAGGCAAGGTAAGAAAACGAATGTCTCTTTTTTCTTCAGTAAACCTGCTGGCTAGCTGCAGCTCTTTTGCAGTAATAAACCCGCCCTGGGCAATTGGACTGGAGAGCTGGGCAATCAGCAGGTCACGCTTTAGCAATGATTTGTAATACTGTGGTGTCATACCGCTGCTGCGCAGTAAGTTTTCATAAAGCACTGAAGAGAACTGTCCGTCCACCTGGAATTGCTCCAACTGTACGATTAGCTCATCAAGTGTCTGATCTGACACATGAAGATCGGCGGCCTCTGCTTTTTGCAGCATGACACGCCGGCCAATCAGGCTTTCAAGCGCGGGCTTTCGAAGGGTATTTTCATCAAGCTTGGAGAAGTCAACATTTTCACCCATACGGGACATCAGCTGCCGTCGATGCAATTGTATGGCTTGTTGAACCTCAAACTCGCCAACTTCCTCTCCGTTGATAGTAACGACTTCGCTACTACCCCCACCACTTAACAACGACTCTAGGCCGAAGGCGGCAAACGGCACAATGATAATACCAATAACGACCTTGGCCATCACCCCCTGCAAATTATCACGAATATTTTGCAGCATAATAACTCCACCAATCATATGACTATAATGAAAAAAAAAGCGCACCAGCCGATGCGCTTTTTAACGTTAGTCTATTAATAAACTAACAACTATTTCAAGCAAAAAGCGTCTAAACCTCTTTGCTCTTAATTAACCGCATCTTTTAATGCTTTTCCAGCTTTAAAGTTGGGAACATTCGCTGCCTTAATCTCAATAGGCGCACCTGTTTGCGGGTTTCGGCCAGTTCTGGCAGCCCTTTGTTTAACTGAAAAAGTACCAAACCCTACCAATACGACCTGATCGCCTTCTTTTAAAGCCTCTCCAACCGTATTAACCATAGCATCAACTGCACGCCCCGCTGAAGCTTTGGAAAGATCTGCTGCCGCAGCAACGGCTTCAATTAGTTCAGATTTATTCACTCTATTCCCCTTTAATATCTGTCAATTACTTATTAAATTATATCTGTTGACTTATCGCCCTGAAAGTTACTTATCTGCCACGATAAAAAAATACAGTTACCAGCCAACTGTATCTGTACCCGGACTCCAGAATATCAACATCCTGTGTGACATTGGCTTTTTTGTACTGGCCTATGGTATTGAGACATCGCCCTTTATAAGCAGGCCGATTTTATACCAAGCGAACAAATGCCGGTCAAGCAACCTTTAAAGATTAGTGCGTATTAGTGCGTATTTATACGATTTTTTTCATTTATGCCTATATTTTCATCGGATGAGGCCGTTTCAATGCTTGCTTGGTACTCTTCATCGCTTAAAGGCTCAGGCACTCTCTCCAAAGCGATCTCAAGCACCTCATCTATCCATTTAACACATTTCACCTCAAGATCCGCCAAAATATTATCAGGTATCTCGGCCAAATCCCGCTCATTCTCCTTGGGAATAATCACAGTTTTTATCCCACCACGGTGAGCAGCCAGTAGCTTTTCTTTTAAACCACCAATTTTAAGTACCTGTCCGCGAAGGGTGATTTCACCCGTCATGGCAATACCAGAGATCACTGGAATATCTGTAAGCACTGATACCATTGCGGTGCACATGCCAACACCTGCACTTGGACCATCTTTGGGAGTAGCTCCTTCTGGCACATGTATATGCAGATCATGCTTTTCAAGGTAGTTGCCGGGAATACCTAGCGCTTGAGCGCGACTACGCACTACCGTGGTGGCAGCTTGTATTGATTCCTGCATTACATCCCCGAGAGAACCGGTTTTTACATGCCGCCCCTTTCCGGGCACCGACACTGCTTCAATCGTTAGCAGCTCACCGCCAACCTGAGTCCAGGCTAAACCCGTCACCTGACCGACATAATTGCTCTCTTCAGCCCTGCCATAATCAAATTTTCTAACACCAAGGTATGTTTCGAGGTTAGAGGAGTCCAGAATCACTCCAGGGCCTTTCTTTTTGGACAAGGCGAACTCTTTTACCACCTTCCTGCAAACTTTCGCTATCTCTCTCTCTAGACCTCTGACGCCAGCCTCACGAGTGTAATAACGAATCATATCCCGAACCGCACCTTCCTGGATATCCAGCTCATCTGCTTTCAAACCATTGTTCTTCATTTGCTTGGGCTCAAGATAGCGCATAGCTATATTCAGTTTTTCATCTTCGGTATACCCTGGTATACGGATGACTTCCATACGATCAAGCAAAGGTGTCGGTATATTCATTGAGTTAGATGTACAAATAAACATCACATCTGACAAATCATAATCTACTTCAAGATAATGGTCGTTAAAACTGTGATTCTGCTCAGGATCAAGCACTTCCAATAAAGCCGAAGCAGGATCGCCTCGATGATCCATACCCATTTTATCAATTTCATCGAGTAGAAATAGCGGATTTTTAACGCCAACTTTAGTGATTTTCTGAACAATTTTTCCAGGCAATGAGCCAATATAAGTTCTTCTATGACCGCGTATTTCAGCCTCATCACGAACTCCGCCTAAAGCCATACGAACGAACTTGCGATTGGTGGATCTGGCAATAGACTCACCCAGGGAGGTTTTCCCCACTCCCGGAGGCCCGACAAGACACAGCACAGGCCCCTTCAGTTTTTTAACCCTTTTCTGAACAGCCAAATACTCAAGAATCCGATCTTTAACTTCCTCAAGACCATAATGGTCTCGATCCAACACTTTTTCAGCATTACCAAGATCCAGGCGAATTTTACTACGCTTTTTCCAGGGTACATTTACCATCCAATCGATATAACTTCTTAGCACCGAAGCTTCAGCGGACATAGGCGACATCATTTTGAGCTTATTAAGCTCAGTATTGGACTTATCTGCCGCAGCCTTTGGCATTCCGGATTCAGAAATCTTGTTCTGCAAATCCTCTATCTCGTTTGATGCATCATCCATATCACCGAGTTCTTTCTGAATGGCTTTCATCTGCTCATTCAAGTAATACTCTCGCTGACTTTTCTCCATTTGCTTTTTAACGCGACCACGTATTCTCTTCTCCACTTGGAAAAGATCAATTTCGGATTCCATTAGTGAGACTAGGTGCTCAAGCCGCTCCTGGATATCGGCTATTTCAAGAATCTCTTGCTTCTGATCAAGTTCAAGTGACATATGAGCGGCCACTGTATCCGCCAAACGACTAGCGTCATCAATACCAGAAACAGAAGAAAGCACTTCGTTGGGTATCTTTTTACCAAGATTCACATACTGCTCAAACTGAGACATTGTCGAGCGAATCAAAGCATCGCCCTGACGCTCTTCCAATTCCGGTATTTCTATAGGCTCTACCAATGCGGAAAAAAAATCACCGCTTTCATCAATTTTTTTAATTGCAATCCTGTCCCTACCCTCAACCAACACCTTTACCGTTCCATCGGGCAATTTTAGCAACTGCAGAATATTGGACAGGGTACCAACGGAATAAATATCCTCTTTGCTCGGCTCGTCTTCCGCAGCATGTTTTTGAGCAACCAGTAATATCTGTTTATCATCTGCCATCGCCGCTTCCAAAGCCTGAATAGACTTTTGCCGGCCAACGAATAGCGGAATCACCATATGAGGATATACAACCACATCACGCAAGGGTAACAATGGCATTGATTCTGTATTAGTTACATTTTCCATATAAAGTGCTCCCTTTTGGAGCCCCCTTTTTATTAACTGGTTTTTTCAAACAGCAATATAGATGGGGGCAATCACTGAATTATACAAGCGTAAACATTCAATGAATTTAAGATTATTAAAAAATAGCGAGTTTCAATATTTTTGCAATTTAGCCTTAAACAAATACAAAAAAAGGCCTTGAGGCCCTTTTTTGATCTTTCTTTTCACTCTCCGATTAACCTTTCGGAACAGCTTGTTTTTTCTCGCTTGTTTCGTAAACCAGCAAAGGTTCTGACTCTCCCTGAATAACGGACTCATCAATAACCACCTTTTGGATCGAATCCATTGATGGGATATTGTACATAGTTTCAAGCAGAACTGACTCGAGGATAGAACGCAAACCACGAGCGCCAGTCTTTCTTTCCATGGCTTTTTCTGCAACCGCAGCTAAACCGTCCTCGCGAAAATCTATTTCTACTGACTCCATTTCAAACAGTTTTGAATACTGTTTAGTCAAAGAATTCTTCGGCTCAGTTAAAATCCGAACCAAGGCATCACTATCCAACTCTTCAAGAGTCGCAATCACCGGCAAACGACCGACAAACTCAGGAATAAGCCCGTAACGAACCAGATCCTCTGGCTCAAGATCCTTAAGAACCTCGCCAATATTCTTTGAGTTCTCCTTACTCTTCACTTCAGCGCCAAAACCAATGCCGCCTTTCTCTGAACGGTCACGAATAACCTTATCAAGACCGGAAAATGCTCCACCACAAATAAACAGGATATTCGAAGTATCAACCTGCAGAAACTCCTGCTGAGGATGCTTTCTGCCACCCTGGGGAGGCACTGAAGCAACGGTACCTTCAATCAACTTCAGCAAAGCCTGCTGGACACCTTCGCCGGAAACATCTCTGGTAATAGAAGGGTTGTCAGATTTACGGGAAATCTTGTCGATTTCATCAATATAGACAATACCCATCTGAGCCTTATCGACATCGTAGTCGCATTTCTGCAAAAGCTTTTGAATAATATTCTCTACATCTTCACCAACATAACCTGCCTCTGTTAGCGTAGTAGCATCAGCAATAGTAAAAGGCACATCAAGTAAACGGGCTAGCGTCTCCGCCAACAACGTTTTACCACTCCCTGTTGGGCCAACCAGAAGAATATTACTTTTGCCAAGTTCTACTTGGTCTTTTTTGTGGTTTTCTTCGTAATTAAGCCTTTTGTAGTGATTGTATACGGCAACAGCCAGCACCTTTTTGGCCTGGGACTGCCCTATCACATACTGATCGAGAATCCCTTTTATCTCTTGAGGTGAGGGCAATTTTCTCTGCGACGAATCAGGTGAACTCTCCTGAACCTCCTCACGAATAATATCATTACAGAGATCCACACACTCGTCACAGATAAACACGGAAGGGCCAGCAATTAGCTTTCTTACTTCGTGCTGACTTTTACCGCAAAACGAGCAATAGAGCAGCTTACCGCCATCATCGCCACTACTTTTTGTGTCGTCGGTCATTAATGATACCTCTAAATTATATCTGCCAATCCGTTAACTGCAGACTTCCTGCAACTGAAATATTTTCGTCTGGACTGAAAGCTGATCAAACTCATACTAATCATAAAAGCATCTGAATTATAGACGCTCAATTTGACTCAGCTTAACATCAACCGCCTCGATTCTCTAAAACTTCATCAATTAATCCGTATTCAACGGCCTGCTCAGCACCCATAAAGCGATCACGTTCAGTATCCTGCTCAATCGTTTCAATCGACTGCCCAGTGTGATTAGCCATCAGCTGATTGAGTTTCTTACGTAAAATTAGAATTTCCCGCGCCTGAATATCGATATCCGTGGCCTGCCCCTGAGCACCACCACTTGGCTGATGAATCATTGTTCTCGAATTTGGCAAGCAATAGCGCTTGCCTTTGGCACCCCCTGTCAACAGAAAAGCACCCATGCTACAAGCTTGGCCAATACACATAGTACTAACATCCGGCTTGATAAACTGCATTGTATCATATATGGACATTCCTGCCGTTACTGATCCGCCGGGGGAATTAATATACAGATGAATATCCTTATCGGGGTTTTCAGACTCCAGAAACAACATTTGGGCAACCACAAGATTAGCCATATGGTCTTCCACAGGCCCTACCAGAAATATGACACGCTCTTTTAATAGCCGCGAATATATATCGTAAGATCGCTCACCTCGAGCAGTCTGCTCGACGACCATTGGCACTAAACCCAAGTTATTCACTTCCATATAATTATTATCACCTATATTGGAGCTATTCATATTAACAACATTCCGCTTACGGTTAATTTAGAGCCTTATAAATTGAAACGGCCACACCTTTGAGTGTAGCCGTTTACCAGCGTTTTTTCTAAATTTTACTAGAGCCCCTGTTAAATCATGGAGTTTCAGTAAAATAAACGCCTAAAACAAGGTGCTGGCAAATAAGCAAACCACCAGCGCTTAACTAGTGCCCATCCAGAAATTAGACAAAGAGGTCATGGCCAACACCAATCTTGCGACTTAAAGGCCTTGAAAAGGCCT